>NZ_VWWM01000100.1:0-15229 GCF_011752945.1 Paraburkholderia sp. Cy-641 | reverse complement strand
CGCTCGACGCCGCGGGCGCGGTGCTCGATGCCAACGCGCGCGCGCTCGCGATGCTCGAGATGGCGCTGCCGCCGGGCGTCGATTTTGCGGTCGCGCTGGCCGAGCATTTCGGCTTCGACGACGTGCCGCTGCCGCGCGATCTGGAAGCGGGCCGCGAAGTGCGCGCCGGCGAGGCGACGCTGTGGCTGCAGGCGGGGGCACCGCTGCCTGGCGCGGGCGCCGTGATCGCGGTGACCGACGTGACGCCGTTCGCGCGCTCGCTCGACGAACGCGCGACGTCGCTGCGCTTCCTGCTGCACGACCTGCGCTCGCCGCTCAATTCGATCAGCGCGCTGACACAGCTCGACGCGAGCGATCCGGAAGCGTTCGAGCGCTGCGGCGGCATGCAGCGGATCACGCAGCTCGCGCGCTACGTGCTGTCGCTCGGCGAGCAGTTCATCTTTTCCTCGGTCACCGAGCATTTGCAGGCGCGCGACTTCCGCCGCTTCGACCTGCGCGCGACGCTGCGCCAGATGATTTCGCAGCTCGAAGTGACGGCAGTGTATTGCGGCGTGGCGCTGCATCTGTGGCTGCCCGACAATGCGCCCGTCTGGGTCAACGGGATGCGCAACTTCGTGGCCCGCGCGATCCAGAACGTGATCGACAACGCGGTGCGCGCTTCGCCGCGCGGCGAGGCCGTGACGGTGTCGCTGCGCCACGACGGTGGATTCGTCGAAGTGCTCGTCGACGATCACGCGGGCGGGCTGCCCGGGTTGCCCGAAGACGAGCGGCTGACCGATTTCGAGAAGTTCGGCAAGAAATCGGCCACGGGTTTCGGCCTCGGGCTGAAGCTCGCGGTGCAGATCGTCGCGGTGCATGGCGGCGCGCTGTACGCCGAACTGAACGGCCGGGGCGGCACGCTGTTCGTGCTGCGCCTGCCGTGCCTGAATCCCGCCGCGGCGCCGTCGTTGTCGACGTCGCTCGTCGACGCGGACCGGGCATTACGCGCGAACCGTGCCGTCTGACGGAAGCGCGGTCAATCTAAGGCTGGATCATGAAATCGCTTGCAGGAAAACCAATTCGCATTCTGTTCGTCGAGGACGACGTCGCGCATCACGCGCTCGTCAATGCCTGGCTGAAAAGCGAGGGCTATCACATCGACGCCTTCCACAACGGACTCGAGGCCCAGCAGTTCCTCGCCGACAACTGGGCCGATCTGGCGATCCTCGACTGGGATCTGCCGGGCGTCAATGGCGACCGGCTGCTGCACAAGATCCGCAGCCGCTCGCAATCGACGATGCCGGTGATCTTCCAGACCGTGCATTCGGCCGAGTCGGACATCGTCGAGATTCTCGACGCCGGCGCGGACGACTATCTCGTCAAGCCGTACGACCGGCAGGTGCTGCTCGCCCGCATGCGCGCGCTGCTGCGCCGCTTCGCGCCGATGAACGTCGACAGCCGCCGGATGTTCGTCGAGGACGCGGCGCTCGACCAGCCGGCACGCTCGCTCGTGGTCGGCGGCGTCGCGCACAAACTCGGCACCAAGGAGTTCGACATCCTCTGGCATCTGGCGCGGCACATGGGCGCCGTCGTGCTGCGGCAGGATCTGATGAGCGTGGTCTGGGGCTGGGACGCGGCGGTGCAGAGCCGCTCGGTCGACATGTACGTGAGCCGGCTGCGCGCGAGCCTGAAGGCGGCCGGCGTCGGCTGGAGCGTGCAGTCGGTCTACGCGACCGGCTACCGGCTGACGCTGAAACCCGAGGCCGAGGCGCCGCGCGCCGAGAATTCCTCCAATGACTCAACCGATGCGGAGGCCCGATGAGGCTGCCCTTGCCGTTCCGGCCGGTGCCGCGCCGGCCGCTCATCGCGTGCGCCGCAGCGGTACTGATCGCCGCGCTGCCGATGCCGCGCGCACACGCCGCGCCCGTCGTCTGGGCCAGCGATAACTTCGACTACGTCGCGACCGGCGGCAGCGTCGCCAGCGTGCTCGACGCGTTCGCATCGCTTCAGCATCTGCGCGTCGTCGTCGACGGCGAGGTGCCGGGCGCGGTCGACGGACGTTTCTCGATGGCGCCGGCAAGGTTTCTCGATACGCTTGGCCATACTTACGGTTTCGTCTGGTACTACAACGGCGTCGCGCTGCGCATCTCGCCGGCGAATGCGCAGCAGTCGGTCGCGCTGCGGCCGCACGCGCTGGCGCCCGACGCGCTCGTTACCGCGCTCACGCGCGGGGGGCTCACCGACGCGCATTTTCCGCTGTCGATCGACGCCGCCGCGCACACCGTCAACGTGACGGGGCCCGCGAGCTACGTCGAGCGCCTCGGCGCGGCGGCCGACCGCTTCGAGCGCGCCGCGAATACGCGCACGCCGACCTCGGTGCGGGTATTCCGGCTGACGCGCGCGAATGCCGCGGACGACGTGCGCGTCGTCGACGGCCGCACGTTCATCGTGCCGGGCGCGGCGACGCTGCTGCGCCGCCGCTTCCAGCCGCCGCTGCCGCCCGTGGCAAGCGGCACGCCCGCGCCGCAGCTCGTCGATCTCGGCATGCCGCTGCCGGCGATCGAGGCAGACGCCGCGACCAACTCGATCCTGGTGCGCGACAAGCCGCAGCGGATCGAGGCCGACGAAGCGCTCGTGATGGACCTCGACGTGATGCCGCAGCTCGTGTCGATTCAGACCTGGGTGGTCGATGTCGATGCGGACGCGCTCGACGCCTTGCAGGCCGCTTTGCCTCCCGCGCTTGCGACGGCCTCGGGCGACGTGGTGCCGGGTGTCGGCGTGGCGCCGGACGGCGGCCACGCGCTGCTCGCTCAACTGCACGCGCTCGCGGCCGAGCGGCGGGCGCGGATCGAGGTATCGCAGACGTCGCTGACGCAGGATCGTTCGCCCGCCGTGATCGACCGTCACGAGGAACGGCTCGCGCGCGAGGCTGAAGGGCGGCCCGACGAGCCGCGACGCGACCTGTGGCTCGGGGTGCGGCCGACGGTGAACGGGAATGCCGCGGCCGCGATGATCGGGCTCGGCGTCGAGATCGGCCATCCGGACGATGCCCGGCAATACCGGCACGTCGAAGGTAGCGTCGCGGCCGGCGAATGCCTCGTGATCGAGGCGCCGCGCGACGCGTCGGCGGAGCCGAACGCAGGTTCACGGCTCGTGCTGCTGGTGCCACGGGTCGTGGCGTAGTGCGCCGGTGAATGCGCCAGCGCTGCGCGCTATGCACGTTACGCGCGCAGCCACATGAAGTTGCCGGCTGCGATGCCCTCGAACATCTCGTCGCCCGATGCGAGGATGTTGTTCTGCCAGTAGCGGCCGTGTTCCGCGTAGTGCGCGAACACGTCCGCCAGATATTCGCCTGTCACGTCGTTGCCCATCACCACCCGCACGAGCAGCACGATGCTGCCGGTGTCGGAGTCGAGACAAAGCTGCGCCTGGTCCTGCGCGTAGATCAGCAGGTTCGCCTCGAGCATCAGGCGGAACACGACCAGCGTGCGCCCGGCCGTCACCGTGCCGTAGTGGAAGCAGACGTAGATCGAGTCCGGGTCGTTCTCGTGATGATCGAGACGGACGTCGAAGCCTTCGATTTCGAGGGCCTGCGTCTCGACGATGTATTCGGCGTCGGGTAGCCCGACCACGTCGCAAATTTCGTGGATCAGCCCGACGAAGCGTTCCCTGCTCATGGAATCGATTTCCTATGCAGCGCGTGGTTTGCCCGGCAAAAAAAATCGGGCACGGAGACGGAAGGGCGAGCCTTCCGCACCGTGCCCGTCGCACGGGACTGCATTGGCGCGTCGGATCTTACTGACCCTTCGCGGCGTCCGAGATATTTTTCGCGCCGTTGTTGCCGACCGACGCTGTTGCCGAGGTTTCCTGCTGCTGGATGTTGATCTGCATCGACGCCATCGTCATGGCATTGTTCTGATCGGCCATCTGCTGCATCTGGCCGACCATGTCAGCGCTTTGCGCGCCGCTTTGCTGAACACCACTGGCTGCGATAGAAGACATGATGAATAACTCCAAAAAAAGATTGAGAAAGAAACTGCTCACTGCCGGTTGCCCTGCGGGCCGCTTGCTGCTGCCCTCGCGGGCGGTGAATTGCGAAAAAACGCCGGGACAACCCGTTCAGGCCGATGCGCCGTGACGCTCCTGTATCGACAGCACGATGCGGCGGGCGGCGACCATGCCCCGGTACAGCTTCTGCAGATCGAGGCGCTCGCCGTCGTCGGCCGCCGTCTGCGTGGCCTGGCTGATGCGGCGCGCCGTCTCGTCGAACGCGGCGGCGATGCGGGCGACCCGCTGGGCGCCGTCGGGTGCGGCGAGCGTCGCGTCGAGCGCGCTCAGATCCTGGGCGATGGGTATCAGTGCGTCGTACATGTCCGTTCCTTGAGTGTTCAATTGTTTGCCTCGTCCTCGCTGCTGGCGAACAGATGCTTGGTGCCGTCCGGGGTTTCGGCGTAGCGCAGTCCGCCGGTCGCGACGACTTCCGTGAACTGGGCGTCGTGCGTCGGCAGCTCCGCTTCCTTCACGTCGATGTCGATGCGTTTGGCGTTGCGGTCGAGATCGGCGCGTACGCCCGCGATCAGCGTGCGGAAGGTCGCCATCGACGGCACGCTGCCCGTCACGCGGAACACCCCGTGGCCCACGTAGTCGACCGTCGCGCCCGTACCCGTCAGCGACTGCTGGATGTTCGAGACATCCTGCTGCGCGACGTCGTATTCGCGCCGCACCTTGCCCGGTGCGATTGCGTCCATGATCCGCTGTGCCTTGGCGCTGTCCTTGTACTGCGGCACGATGCCCTCGACGACCACGCCGTCCTTGCCCGGCATCGCGTGCAGGTCGGCAAAGCCGGCCCGGTGCAGCGCGCCGTCGATCTCGCGCGCGAGCGATGCCGGGTTGAACTTCACGTTGGCCGCCTCGCTCGACTGCGTGCCGGCGAACATGGTGCCGACCGCGCCCAATACCCCGACCGCCACCGTGCACATCAGCGCGGCCACCGTGGTGCGCCAGGTCAGCTTGCCCGACAGCCGGCCCGACGCGGCGAGCAGCGCGAGCACCGGGTTGAGGCGGGGCGCGCCGTCGGTGCCGGCCGCATCGCTATCGGCGGCTTGCGGCGCGTCGTTCCGCGCGGGCCCATCGTTCGCGACGTTTGCGTCGTCCGCGGCGCTTGCAACGGCGGCATCGTGCGCCGGCGCCTCGATCGGCGGCTCGGCCGTCTTCCACAATCCGGCAAGCAGATCGAGATCGCGCGGCCAGTCCGCGTCTTCCGGGCCGACGCAGAACACCACGTCGCCAAACGGCACCGCGACGAAATCGGCAACCAGCACCTCGTCGCCGTTCGACGACTGCAGGCGGGTCACGCCCTCCTCGCCGACGACCAGCGTCACGTCGTCGACGGTCCAGTCGGTGATGCAGAGGTCCGCATCCTCGGCGCCGCCGATCCGGTAGCTGCCGCTCGTGAGCTGGACCTGGGCTCCGGCGTGAGTTCCGGTCAGTACTCGAAGGGCTTTCATGTTCGTCGTTCCCATTGATCCGCTGATGCCTGAAATACCTGAAATGCCTGAAGGGTGCGGCCGTCGTTTTCGCCGCTGTTAGCGGCCGCAACCGTCGAATCCAGTTTAGGTTTTCGCCTCCGGCGCAGCGGGCGGCATGCGAACTTGCAGCGTCGTATCCGAAGCGGCCGGCGTGCCGTCCGCCGTCGATTGCGCGACGCCGACGGCGTCGAGAATCCGCTGCCGGATCATGGCGAGCGACTGCTCGTCGTCGTTGTAGTCGACGCCGGCGTCGCGCCGCGCGAGCGCCGTGTCGAGCGACAGCGCATGCAGCTTCGCCGTCACCGCGGGCTTCGGCGACACGGCGGGCGCGTAGGCGAGCGATGCGTTGTGGTACGACTGCAGCCGCGCCGGCTGACGGCGCCTGACCATGCTGAGCGGCGACATCATCTGGAGCAGGTAGGGCACGAGCAGCAGCGGCCCGTCGTGCGGAATCTGCGAGAGCAGATCGAGCGCCGCGCGCGTACCGTCGGCCGCGAGCCGCGACGGCAGATCGGGCGAGCCGATCTTCTCCTTTGCGAGCAGTTGCATCGGGCTCGCGAGCGCCTGCAACCGCACCGGCCGCATCTTGCCTACTTTCGCCGCCTGGATGCGCGTCGAGCGTTCCCGCTTGTCGCCGTCGCGCCGCGGCTGGCGGCCGTCGGGCTGCCCCTGCTGTTGCTGCTGCGGCTGGCCGTCGTCCCGCTCGCGGCGCGGCTCCTGGTCCTGGCGCTGCTGATCGCGTTCGTGTTCGCGCCCCTGATCCTGCTTCGGCTGCTGCTGATCCCGGTCGCGCTCGCGTTCATGTTCACGCTCGTGCTCGTGCGGGTGGGAATGCTGATGCTGTTTCTGCGGATCGTCGTCGCGCCGGTGCTCGTGCTCGTACCGGTTCAGTTGCGATCCGTCGTCCGGCTGCTCGCGAATCTCGGTGTCCTTCGCATGCGACTTGCCCGACGATTCGGGGCGCGGCCGCTGGCCGAGCCTGGCAAATTTCTGCGCGGACGGCGATGGCAGCCGGTTCGCGCCCATGAAGGATTTGCCCTTCCAGAACGCCGCCGCCATCTTGTTGTGCAGCATCCGCGCGCGCTGCATCTTTACGCGCTGCACCTTGAAGCGCGTAAAGGTGCCCGCTTCGAATTTCTGCTCGGTATGCGCTTCCTGCGAAAGCTCATCGGCCTGATGGTTCGAATGGCCGTTGTTGCCGTGGATGCGCGAGCTCATGACGGCACCGCCAGCGTGATGATTTCATTCGCGAAGTGCAGGATCGACGCGGAGCCCCAGGCGCCCGTCACGAGCACGGTGATGACGACCGCGACGAGCTTCACCGCGTACGAGATGCTCTGGTCCTGCAGCGAGGTGATCGCCTGCACGAACGAGATCGCGAGGCCCGACACCGCCGCGACGACGATGACCGGCATCGAGACGGTCAGACACAGCAGCAGCCCTTCGGTGGTGACGCGAATGAGCGTATCGGTTTCCATGAGATGCCTCAGCGGTAGGTCATGATGAGTCCGTGGATCAGCGTCGACCAGCCGCTCATCACGACGAACAGCAACAGCTTGAACGGGATCGCGACGTTGGTCGGCTGAACCTGGCTCAGGCCCATCGCCATCAGCACATTGGCGATCACGAGATCGACGACGACGAACGCGATGTACAGCAGGAAGCCGATCTTGAACGCGTCGGTCATCTCGGTCAGCGTGAAGGCCGGCGCGAGCACGATCAGGTCGTCTTCGCGCAGCTTCGAGGCAATCTCCTTCGGCCAGATCACCATTGCCGAGCGCACGAAGAAGCGTTTCTCGCGTTCGCCCGCATGCTTCTTGAGGAAGCCCCGGAACGGCTCCCTGGCGGCATCGAACGCGTCGAACACGATGGTCGACGAATCGGCGCCGGGCGCGCGGTGGGTGTTCTGCATCGTCTGCATGGCCTGGATGCCGATCGGCGCCATCACGTACGCGGAGACCAGCACGGCGATGCCGTTCAGCACCATGTTCGGCGGCACCTGCTGCACGCCGAGCGCGTTGCGCAACAGCCCGAGCACGACGACGATCTTCGCGTACGACGTGGCCACCATTGCAACGAAGGGGATCAGGCTGATCGCGACGACGGTGATCAGCAGCCCGGTGAGATCGTTAAACTGAATCATGGCCGCTCGACAGTCGAAGAAGACGCACGCCGAGATGGTCGCCGACGCTGACCAGTTCGCCGAAGCCGATGGTCTGCCCGTAGGTGACGAGGCGCACGCGCGCGTCGGGCACCTGGGTCGGCAGTTCCAGCACGTAGCCGGCGCGCAGCGCGGACAGTTGCGCGACGGGCATCGACACCGTGTCGATCTCGAGCTTCAGCGGCAGATCGAGATCGCTGATGCCGACCGGCGAGTCGATCGAGTCGGTGAGAGGAGCGCTGAAGCGCGTGTCGTGGCTCATGGTGGGGTCCTCGGTCAGGGTCATGGTCTGTTGGGTGAGGTCGACCGGCACGCGCAGTTGGCGGGTGCCGTAGCGGCCCCAGACCACCTGCGCGCGCGCGGCTTCGGCGGCATGTCGCAGCAGCGCGGCGACGGGTTCGGAAACGGCGCGCAGCAGCACGTCGCCGGGGCGCAGCGAGTCGAGCTTCGTCACGCTCATCGCCTTCTCGCCGATGGTCAGGCGCCCCGGCACGGCGATCCCGCTGACGTGCGTCGCGTAAGGCGTGAACTGCCGCGCGACGAAGGCTTCCAGCGCGTCGAACCAGCCGTCGTCGATCTGTTCGAGCGTCGCGTCGATACGCTCGCCGCCGAGCCGGAACGCGAGCGCACAGCACGGGCCGGGGCCCGCCTCCTGCGCGCGGTCGAGCGCGGCGATCTCCACGCCGTCGATGCCGAACGCCTCGAACGCGCGCGCCAGCGGGGCGAGCAGCAGCGCGCCGACCGCGTGGCGCAGCGCCGGGTTGTCCGGCTGGGCGCCGCCGTCCGCATCGAACAGGCTCGCGAGCCCCGCGTGCTGCGCGAAGTCGAGGCGTAGCGACGCGCTCTGCATCCCCCAGCGCAGCCGCACGACGACCGCGCGCGCCGCGTCGACGACGTTGCGCATCCCGACCGACCAGCCCGTCACGCCGAACGTATGCGACAGCACGGCGCCCAGCCGCTCGTCGACCGCGAGCCGGTGCTGGCGCGCGGTCGCGGCGGCGAGCGAGGGCAGACGTGCCGGATCGAGCGAGACCGCGACGGGCGTACGGTGCATCGGGTGCGATTGATTGGTGTCCATGTGCGATTACGTGACGATGATCTCGATCTCGTGCGATGCGTCGAAGCGCGTCTGCATCATCTGTTTCAGCTGGTCGCCGAGCGTTGTCTGATGCCGCAAGATTAGCTGTCGCGAGGCGTCGTCCGTGGTGTCGAAGCGAAGCGTCAAGTCGAAACGCGAAAGCGCGACGTGGAGCGTGCAGCCCGGCAGTTGCGCCGAATCGATCGGCACGGTGATGCGCCAGTCGCCGCGCTCGCGCACCGCCGGGTTCGAGCAGAAGTCGGCGACCTGTTCGACGATCGAGCCGACGAGGCGCCGGACGTCATCGCCGACGGGCGTGAGTGCCTCGATCGCGGTCGCGCGCGGCGCGGCCTGGGATGTCGCTTGCGCGTGATGGAGCGCCGCTGCGTGATGGATGGAGCCTGCGGCCTGACTCGCGGCCGCGACGACGCCTGGATTCGCGCGGGAGCCGGAAGCGTTGCCGCTGCCGGTCGCGCGGACCGGGCCGGCGGCAACGCCGGAACTGTGCGGCCAGGCACCGAAGCCGCCGGTGTTGCCGCCGGTTCGGCTTTCGCGTGCAGCGCCGGAAAACGGCTTGCCGTCGTCGCGCTCGTGCTCGTTCCGGCCGCCACCCGATTCGCTGCCGGATTCACCGCCCGATTCGTCGCGCGACTGCTGCTCCTGCGAATGCCGCTGTTCGTCGTACAGCGGCGAGAGAAACGCGAACGCCTCGGGTTCGGCCGCCGGCTCCTGCCCGGCATCCGTTGTTTCCGGCGCGTCGTCCGCCGGACTGGATGGCTCGGACGCTTCGAACGCGTCGGCCGTTTCGCACAGCGCGTCCGCGTTCGCGTCGGCTGCCTCGGCGGCTGCGTTCGCCAGCAGTTGCCGGAACCGGTCCGCCTGCCGGCGCAGCGGTTCCGACTGCGGCGCGGCGTCGTGCGCCGGCTGCGCGGACGGGTCCGCGATCACGCGGACCCGGTGAGGGGAGTGGGCATGCATGTCGGCGCCGGCTCCGTTACATCGTCAGCCGGCCGACCGGCTGCAGGTCGACGTGGGCGCCCAGCTCCTGGTACGAATAGACCGGCAGCCAGTTCAGGCGCGCCTCGATCATCCGTTTCACGTAGCGCCGGATGTCCATCGACGCAACCAGCGCGATCTGCGCGCGCGGCGCTTCGCCGACGATCTCCGCGATCTTCGCGACGAGCCGGTTGATCTCGTCGGGCGGCAGCGCGAGGAAGTTGCCGGTCGGCGTCTGCTTGATCGACTGGCGGATGTGCTGTTCGACCTGCACGTCGACCAGCACCACCGGCATGTCGCGCGTGCCGCCGCCCGTCGCGCGGTAGGCGATCAGCCGGCCGAGTTCCATCCGGATGTACTCGGTCAGCATCAGCATGTCCTTCTCCTTCGGCCCCCAGGTGATGAGGCTTTCGGTGATGCTGCGGATATTGCGGATCGGCACCTGCTCTTCGAGCAGCCGGCGCAGCACGTCGGCCATCTTCTGCAGCGGTAGCGCCTTCTGCACTTCGCTGACGAGGCCCGGATAGTCCTCGTTCAACTGGTCGAGAATCCATTGCGCTTCCTGGATTCCGAGGAACAGGTGCGAATGGGTGCGCAGCAGGCCGATCGTGTGCCCCGCGATCAGTGCTTCCGGCGTCGGCGCGTCCGCGTCCTTTGCCTTGGCGTCGCTCTTCGTGTCACTCCCGGCCGCGGCGGCGTTCTTCGCGTTCGCGAGCGATTCGGCGAGCGTCGAGCGGCCGTGCGGCACGTCGAAAATCAGGACTTCGTAGGTATCGTCCGGCAGCGTCGGGTCGGTCCACATCATGATGCCGGGGAACGGCAGCCCGACCTCGGCCTGCAGCGCCGCACGCTGCGTGTCGAACGCCTTGTCGAGCGCATCGGCCGCGAGCCGGCCGCTGACGTCGGGCGCGAGCCGCACGCCGAGCGGGCAGGTGAACGCGGGCGGGCGGGGCAGGATCGACGGCGCATCGCCTTTCGCGCCGGCCCGCTGCAGCGCGCCGACCGGCTTGCCGCCGCCCTTCGCCGGGCCGCCCTGGTTCTTCTGCAGCCGGTAGCCGACGAACGCGAGCGTGCCCGAGAGCAGCACGAAGAGCGGCGCCGGAAAGCCCGGCACGGCCGCGAAGCCGAGCAGCAGCAGCGCCGCGAAATACAGCGCACGCGCGCTGCTCGTGAACTGGCGTTTGATGTCCTCGCCGAGCGACGAGCCGGAATCGCCGTTGCCCTCGTCGACGCGGGTAATCATCACGCCGGCCGCGACCGAGATCAGCAGCGACGGAATCTGCGACACCATCGCGTCGCCGATCGACAGCACCGAGAAGCGGTTCGCCGCGTCGCCGGCCGACATGCCGTGATAGGCAACCCCCACCGCGATCCCGGCGATGATGTTGACCATCGTAATCATCAGGCCCGCGATCGCGTCGCCCTTGACGAACTTCATCGCACCGTCCATGCCGCCGTGCAGCTGGCTTTCGATCGCGAGCCGCATGCGCTTCTTGCGCGCTTCCTCGGGAGTCAGGATGTTCGCGCGCAGGTCCGCGTCGATGCTCATCTGCTTGCCCGGCATCGCGTCGAGCGTGAAGCGCGCGCCGACCTCGGCGACCCGCTCCGAGCCCTTCGCGATCACGATGAACTGCACGACCGAGATGATGACGAACACGACCAGGCCGACGACCAGATTGCCACCCACCACGAGTTCGCCGAAGCTCTCGATGATGTTGCCGGCGTCGGCGTGCAGCAGGATCGACTTGGTCGAGGCGATGTTGAGCGACAGCCGGTACAGCGTCGTGAACAGCAGCACCGACGGAAACGCCGAGAGTGACGCGATGTGGCCCACGTACATCGTGACCATCAGCAGCGTGACGCTGATCGTGATGTTGATCGCGAGCAGTCCGTCGATCACGGCGGGCGGCAGCGGCAGGATCATCAGCGAGACGATCGCGACCAGCAGGATCGCGATGCCGGCTTCGCCGATGCCTGGCAGTTTCAATGACTTCGGCATGTTCACTTCTCCGTTCTGGCGGGTTGAGTCCCGATGCCGTCGACCCATTTCAGGATCGCGGCGACGACCTCGAATAGTTCCTCGGGCACCGGCTGCTTCTCCGGCACCTTGTGCAGCATTCGCGCGACGGGCGGATTGGCGACGATCGGCACGCCGCTTTCGGTCGCGTAGCGGCGCAGCAGCAGCGCCTCGTCGTCGAGCCCCTTCGCGATCACGATGGGCAGCGGGCACTCGACCGGGTCGTAGCGCAGCGCGACCGCGTAGTGCACCGGGTTGACGACGACGACGCTCGCGCGGCCGACGCCGCGCTTCGGTTCTTCCTGGCTCATTTCGCGCGCTATCCGCTTGCGCTCGCCCTTGACTTCCTGGTTGCCTTCGCTGTCCTTGTGCTCGCGCTTGACCTCGTCCTTGGACATGCGGTTCTTGCGGATGAACTGCCAGTGCTGGAGCTTGTAGTCGACCGCGCCGATCACGATGAACACGCCGAGCGCGACCGTCACGAGGTGCGTCACCACCGACCACAGCACTTCGATCAGGCGCGCCAGCGTTTCGTCGAGCGAGCTGGCGACGACCGGCATCGACGACTTGATGGTCGACCACATCACCGCCATCAGCACGATCGCCTTGACCGTCATCTTCGCGAGATCGATGAGGGCGTTCATGCCGAAGATCTTCTTGAGGCCGGAAGCCGGGCTGATCGCGTCGAGCTTCGGGTTCACCGCCTTCAGCGAGATCACGAAGCCCACCTGCGGGAAGAGCGCGAGGACCGCCGCCACGAGAGCGATCGCGGCGATCCCGCACAGCAGGCCGATGGCGTGGAAGCCCATGTCCGAGAGCGTGACCGACAGGTCCTGCAGCGTTCTGTCGCCGTGCGTGAAGTCGAGCGCGTCGTTCACGACGGCGCGCAGCGAATCGGTCAGGTAGCGCTGGCCGGCGGTGAAGGTCAGCAGGAGCGCGCCGAGCGGGGCGACCTCGACGAGATCGGTGCTCTTCGCAACCTGGCCTTCCTCGCGAGCGTCTCTCAGTTTTTTCTCTGAGGGCTCTTCGGTCTTATCGTCACTCATGACGGCGTCCTTCGCGCTTCTGAACGGCGCGCCGCGGGAGGCGGGCATCCGTCACGCCACGTTAGCGGCGCGCGGGCGGCAGCATGCGCGCGAATGCGAAGTCCCGACGGCGCGCGCGAAGCGCCGCCCCCTTCACGGCGCGGCCCCGCCGCCGGGGCGCAGCGGTTCGGGCCGCTGCCTGGTCGTCGCGAGTGCGGATCGGACGGGCGCCGCTTCGTAATTCGCGGTACGACTTCGTGCGGCACCCATGTCGCATACCCGGGCTTGCGTAACGTAGCGCCAACAGAGGGCGCGTGGATGGCGCACTGAATCGGATCAGATTGCCTTTTGGGGAAAACGGATGGACGTTATGAAGGATCGGTCGTCATGGCCGCCGGCAGTCGTCGGCGCGATCGTGGATCTGACGGGCGCCGCATTCGCGAACAGCGGGACGCGGACCGGAGTCGACATCGAGGACATCGAGCATCTCGTCGCGATGTTGCATCTGCTGCGTCCGGACAACGTCGACTTCTCGTTCTTCGACGGCTGGCTGCACATGCTGCGCGACGAATGGAGCGAGGCGGAAGAGCTGTTCCGCTATCTGGTCGAGCGCTCGGCCTGCCTGCCGGAGAGCCGGGGCATGCTGCTCAAGTGCCTGAAGGCGCGCGATGAATTCGGCTGGCAGGACGAGGCGCGCAGGATCATCGAGGACGAGAGCGACCCGGACGTGACGCGGCTCGCGAAGCTGTTACTGGCAGGGGATGACCTGAAACACGCCGCGGCGGATGCGCGGCGGACCGGGCGCTTCGTCGCGCCGGAGTCGGCGCGCGCGCTCGATGACGAGGCGACGGCGGGGGACAGCGCCGCGGCGCAGCCCCAGCCGCCGTCGGCCAACGACATGCTGATGACGATGCACTACATGCGGATCTGACCGCACCCCGACCGGAGAAGCGACATGAGCATGATCACCGCCGCGCAATTCCAGCACGAACTCTCGCACCTGACCGAGGCCACCGCGCCGCAACCGGCCGCGGCACCGCAGGCGCTCGTCGACAAGTTTCAGGCCATGATGGCGAACCCGACGCCGCACGCCGTGCCCGAGGTGCATCAGATCGGGCACACGGACATCGTGACGAAAGCCGTCAAGGAGCAGGCCGATTACTACCACGCGGTGCCGAACGACGTGCTGTACATGTCCCAGCACGCGAGCACGCTGTCGATGCAGCATCTCGCGTCCGCCGACATGACGGTCCAGCTCGAGATCGCGAGCCTCAACATGGACCTGCAGGTCAAGATGGCGACCGTGCAGTCGTCGAAAGACGCGGTCCAGACCCTGATGAAGAACCAGTGAGATGGCGACCAACATGGCCTCGATCCTCAACCCGAGCCGCGCGTTCGCGCGCTGGCGCCGTCCGCTGGCCGCCGCCGTCGTGCTGCTGGCGCTCGCCGGCTGCAAGCAGGAGCTGTACGGGCAGCTCTCCGAAACCGACTGCAACGAAATGGTCGCCGCGCTCCAGCAGTACGGCGTCGACGCGGAGAAGACGACACCCGATTCCGGCAAGACCTGGTCGGTGACGGTCGGCGACAAGGAGATGGTCCACGCGATGGAAGTGCTGCGCGCGCGCGGCCTGCCGCGCAAGAAGTTCGACGATCTCGGCGCGCTGTTCAAGAAGGACGGCATGGTGTCGACGCCGACCGAAGAACGCGTGCGCTTCATCTACGGCCTGTCTCAGGAACTCGACGACACGCTCTCGAAGATCGACGGCGTGGTGGTCGCCCGCGTGCAGATCGTGCTGCCGAACAACGACCCGCTCGCGCAGTCGGTGAAGCCGTCGTCCGCTGCGGTGTTCATCAAGTACCGGCCGGATGCGAGCGTCGAGACGCTGATTCCGGCGATCAAGAATCTCGTCGTGCACAGCATCGAGGGGCTGACCTACGACCAGGTCAGCGTCACGTCGGTGCCGGCCGATGCGATCGACCTCGAAGCGAAGGCGCAGCGGCGCGACGGCTCGCTGATGATCGCGGGCGGGGCGCTCGGCATCGTATTGCTGATGATCGCGGGCGCGATCGTGCTGGTGCGCGGCAACGCGAACCAGCTGCTGTCGAAGCTGCGGCAGCGCCTGCGCAAGAGTCCGGCGTGACGAAGGACGCGCGAGCGTGACGGACATGAATGCCCTCGACGCCCCGCCGGACGCCGCCGCAACCGAGGCTGGCGCTGCTGATGCGCGTCCCACGGTGAGCGAGGACGCGGCGGCCAGCGACACGCCCGCCGTGCTGGCGGCCAGGCTCGTCGAGCATCATCGCCGCCGCCGCGCGCTGTTCGACTGGATGCATCCGCAGCGGCTCGCGGCGGTGCCTTATGCAGATTGCCTGCGCGGCCGGAGCGCGCGCGAGACGGGCGCGCTCGCCGAAGCCTGGCTTGCCGCGGCCGGAATGCCGGCGCCG
>NZ_VWWM01000099.1:0-15465 GCF_011752945.1 Paraburkholderia sp. Cy-641 | reverse complement strand
CGAAGTCTGGAACGGTTGATTAGCTGAGCGAGCAGTTTTAAAGCCGCGAAGAAGGACCATCCAGATTATTAAGAATGACTGAATAAATAAGATTCCCGGAGACTTACGACATGCAACCGCAACTTCCGATCGACGTCGATCCGCAAACCGGTGTCTGGACTACCGACGCGCTGCCGATGCTGTACGTGCCGCGCCACTTCTTCACGAACAATCACACGGCGGTGGAAGAAGCGCTGGGCCGCGAGGTCTACGCGGAGATTCTCTACAAGGCCGGCTACCAATCCGCGTACCACTGGTGCGAGAAGGAAGCGGAAAAGCACGGCATCGCCGGCATGGCGGTGTTCGAGCACTACCTGAAGCGTCTTTCGCAGCGCGGCTGGGGCATCTTCACGATTCGCGAGGCCGATCCGGCCGCGGCGCGCGCGAAGATCGAACTGCGCCATTCGTCGTTCGTGCTCGCGCAGCCCGGCAGGCACGGCAAGCTCTGCTACATGTTCGCGGGCTGGTTCGCCGGCGCGATGGATTGGGTCAACGACACCACGGAAGGCGGCAAAGGCGCGCCGCGCGCGCGGTCGTCGGAAGTGCAATGCGCGGCCGAAGGCCACGCGCACTGCATTTTCGAAGTCTCGCCGATCGCCGCCTGAACGGCGGCGCGACCCGCCCCACAAGACTTATCGAAAGACACGAACGCCAGAGGTCGTCTGCGATGCGCTACCCACACCTGTTCAAACCCTTGACGCTCAATCAGCTCACGCTGCGCAACCGCATCGTCAGCACGGCTCACGCCGAGGTCTACGCCGAGCCGGGCGGCCTGCCGGGCGACCGCTATATCCGCTATTACGAAGAGAAGGCCAAGGGCGGCGTGGGCCTTGCAGTGTGCGGCGGATCGAGCCCGGTGTCGATCGACAGTCCGCAGGGCTGGTGGAAGTCGGTGAATCTCGCGACCGACAGGATCATCGATCCGCTCGCGCGTCTTGCCGAAGCGATGCACCGGCACGGCGCGAAGATCATGATTCAGGCTACCCACATGGGGCGCCGTTCCGCGTTTCATGGCGAGCACTGGCCGCATCTGATGTCGCCGTCGGGCGTGCGCGAACCCGTGCATCGCGGCAATGCCAAGATTATCGAGGTCGAGGAAATCCGCCGCATCATCGGCGACTTCGCGACGGCTGCGAAGCGCGTGAAGGACGCGGGCATGGACGGCATCGAGATTTCGGCGGCGCACCAGCATCTGATCGACCAGTTCTGGAGCCCGCGCACGAACTTTCGCACCGACGAATGGGGCGGTTCGCTCGAAAACCGCCTGCGGTTCGGCGTGGAAGTGCTCAAGGCCGTGCGCGAGGCCGTAGGCAAGGACTTTTGCGTCGGCCTGCGCATGTGCGGCGACGAGTTCCACGAAGACGGCCTTGATCACGAGCAGTTGAAGGAAATCGCCCAGGCGATGGCGGAAACGGGGCTGATCGACTATCTCGGCGTGATCGGCTCCGGCGCGGACACGCACAACACGCTCGCCAACTGCATGCCGCCGATGGCGCTGCCACCCGAGCCGTTCGTGCATCTCGCGGCCGGCATCAAGTCGGTGGTCAAGCTGCCGGTCATGCACGCGCAGAGCATTCGCGATGCGGGCCAGGCCGAGCGTCTGCTCGCGAGCGGCATGGTCGATCTGGTCGGCATGACGCGCGCGCAGATCGCCGACCCGCACATGGTCATCAAGATTCGCGACGGCCGCGAAGACGAGATCAAGCAGTGCGTCGGCGCGAACTATTGCATCGACCGCCAGTACAACGGTCTCGACGTGCTGTGCGTGCAGAACGCGGCGACCTCGCGCGAGGCGACCATGCCGCACGTCATCGAGAAGTCGCGCGGGCCGAAGCGCAAGGTCGTGGTGGTCGGCGCGGGACCGGCGGGGCTGGAAGCCGCGCGCGTTGCGAAGCTGCGCGGCCATGACGTGGTGCTGTTCGAGAAGAACGACGCCGTGGGCGGCCAGATTCTGCTGGCGGCGAAAGCGCCGCAGCGCGAGCAGATGGCGGGCATCGTGCGCTGGTTCGACATGGAGACGAAGCGCCTCGGCGTCGATCGCCGTCTCGGCGTGACGGCCGACGAGAAAACGATCCTCGCGGAAAAACCCGACATCATCGTGCTCGCCACGGGCGGTTCGAGCTTCACGCAGCAGGTGGGCGCATGGGGCGTGGAAGAGGGGCTCGCGGTCAGTTCATGGGACATCCTGGCGGGCCGTGTCGAGCCGAAGCAGAACGTGCTCGTCTACGACGGCGTGAGCACGCATGCGGGCGCCGGGGTGGCCGATTTCATTTCGAGCCGCGGCTCGAAGGTCGAAATCGTCACGCCCGACGTGAAGGTTGCCGACGACGTGGGCGGCACCACGTTCCCGATCTTCTATCGCCGCCTCTATGCGCAGGGCGTGATCCATACGCCGAATTACTGGCTCGATCGCGTGTACGAAGAAGACGGCAAGAAGATTGCCGTGCTGCGCAACGAGTACACGGAGGAGCAGGAGGAGCGCGCCGTCGATCAGGTGGTGATCGAAAACGGCAGCACGCCCAACGACGCGTTGTACTGGAAGCTCAAACCCGAATCGGTGAATCGCGGCCAGGTGGACGTGCACAAGCTTTTCGCCGCGGAGCCGCAGCCTTGCCTCGGCGAAGAACTCGGCAATGGCCGCTTCCTGCTGTTCCGCGTCGGCGACTGCATCTCCATGCACAACATCCACGGCGCGATTTACGACGCGCTGCGGCTCGCGAAGGACTTCTGAACCATGAATCCGTCCTGGCTCATTACCGCGCTGCTGTGGGTGTCGATGGCGGGGCTCGCGTTCGCGGTCGCGAAACGCGCCGCCTTCTGGCGGGTGGGGCGTGCCGCCGTGCCCGGTTCCGTTGGCGTCAGCAAGCTGTTCAGTATCCCCAAGCGTTATTTCGTCGATCTGCATCATGTGGTGGCGCGCGATCCGTATATCGCGAAGACGCACGTCGCCACCGCGGGCGGCGCGATCGCGGCGCTGGCGCTCGTGTTCGTCAACTACGGGCTCGCGATCTATTCGCCGTGGCTCGACCGGCTGATCTTTCTCGCGGCGCTCGCGATGCTGATCGGTGCGGTGTTCGTCTGGCGCCGCCGTCATGCGAGCCATGTGCCGGCGCGCCTTTCGCGCGGGCCGTGGAATACGCTGCCGTGGCTGCTCGGCTCGTTCGCGCTCGGCGTGGTGCTCTTCACGATGGTGCCCGCCGGCGCGATGTCGGGCGGATTCGCGGTAGTGTGCGCGGTGCTGATCGGCGTGGGCGCCTTCGCAATGACATTCGGCGCGGCCAACGGCGGGCCGATGAAGCATGCGGTCGCCGGGCTTCTGCATCTGGCATTCCATCCGCGCCAGGAGCGTTTCGCGGCAACGCGCGAGGGTTGGACCGGCAACGGCACGGCCACGCCGCCGACCGCGCTGAAGCTGCCCGATATCGAACAGAAGCAGGAATACGGCGTGGCGAAACCCGTGGAGTTTCGCTGGAACCAGTTGCTGAGCTTCGATGCCTGCGTGCAGTGCGGAAAATGCGAGGCCGCGTGTCCCGCGTTCGCGTCGGGCCAGCCGCTCAATCCGAAGAAGCTGATTCAGGACCTCGTGGTCGGCATGGCCGGCGGCACCGACGCGGCGTACGCGGGCAGTCCCACGCCCGGCATGGCGGTCGGCCGGCATCGCGGCGCGCCGGACGGTCCGATCGTCTCCGGCCTGATCGAAGCGCAGACGCTCTGGTCGTGCACGACCTGCCGCGCCTGCGTCGAGGAGTGCCCGATGCTGATCGAGCACGTCGACGCCATCGTCGACATGCGCCGCAACCAGACGCTCGTGCATGGCGAGGTGCCCGGCAAAGGCCCGGAAGTGCTGGCGAACCTGCGCGAAACGGGCACGGCGGGCGGCTACGACAGGACCGCGCGCTACGACTGGTCGGTCGATCTCGATGCGCCGGTCGCGCAGCCCGGCCAACGCGTGGACGTACTCGTGGTGGCTGGTGAGGGCGCGTTCGACATGCGCTATCAGCGCACGCTGCGCGCGCTCGTGACGGTGCTCAACAAGGCCGGCGTGAATTACGCGGTGCTCGGCGCGCGGGAAACGGATACCGGCGACGTGGCGCGCCGTCTCGGCGACGAAGCGACGTTCCAGCGCATGGCGAAGCAGATGATGGCGACGCTCGCCACGCTCGACTTCGCGCGCATCGTTACCGCCGATCCGCACGTCATGCACAGCCTGCGCAACGAGTACCGCGCGCTCGGCGCGCGCTACGAAGTACTGCATCACACGACCTTCCTCGCCGAACTCGCCGCGAGCGGACGCATTGCTCCGAAGGCCATGCAGGCGCTGACCGAAAAGCGCACCACGTATCACGATCCCTGCTATCTGGGCCGCTATAACGGCGAGACCGAAGCGCCGCGCAAGCTGCTGAAAACGATCGGCATCCAGGTCGTGGAGATGGAGCGTCACGGCATGCGCGGACGCTGCTGCGGCGGGGGCGGCGGCGCGCCGCTCACCGACATCCCCGGCAAGCAGCGCATTCCCGACATTCGTATGGCCGACGCACGCGCACTCAATGCCGAGGTCGTCGCCGTGGCGTGCCCGCAATGCACGGCGATGCTCGAAGGCGTGGTGGGTCCGCGTCCCGACGTGCTCGACGTGGCCGAACTCGTGGCCGCCTCGCTGGAGTGAATCGATGAATACGATCAAACGAATCGATCCGCGCCGCCCGTTCGTTGTGACCGCGGCGGGTCTCAGGCGCATTATTCTCGGCGAGACCGGGAGTGCCGACGCGAACGCCGCGCATTGGCCCGCGCAGCACGGGCACGGCAATGCCGCGAAACCGCGCCGCACCATTAGCGATCCGAAGCACGTGCTGCTCGTTGCCGCTCATGCCGAGCGCGGCGCGCTCGACGAGCATGCGCGCCAGGCCGTCGCGGCCGCCGCGTTGCTCGCCGATGCGCAAACCGAAGTGGCGCTGCTCGTGTTCGGCGAACTGAAAGACGACGCGGCGGCGCTCGGCGTCGACAAGCTGATCGAGCTGCCGGGCTTCGAGCGCCGCGCGTTCGCGCCGGACAGCGAACTGCGCGCGTTGCAGGCGTGTGCGGCGGCGCTTGCGCCGAAGCATGTGTTCCTGCCCGACAACGCGAGCGGCGACGGCGATCTTGGCCGGCGCTACGCGGCCTCGGCCGGGGCCAGCGTGGCGACGCAGGTGGTCGAGATCGACGCACGCCATGTGGGCGTGTACGAACAGGCGAAGCGCGCATGGGCCACGCGCGCGCTGCCCGAGGTGATCCTGCTCGAGCCGAACGCGGTGGAGGCGAAGCTGCCGTTCGTC
This sequence comes from Paraburkholderia sp. Cy-641, assembly GCF_011752945.1. Lineage (NCBI taxonomy): Bacteria > Pseudomonadati > Pseudomonadota > Betaproteobacteria > Burkholderiales > Burkholderiaceae > Paraburkholderia > Paraburkholderia sp. Cy-641. Next base: position 10,117 of record NZ_VWWM01000099.1, on the reverse strand, counting down.
GGCGCGGGCGAGCGGCTCCCGAGCGACTTTATCCGGCTCGCCGTCGATCTGGCGTCGTCGTATCGCGATCTCGGTCTCGAGGAAATCGATGCCGCCCGGGTCGCGCTCGAAGAAGCCGATTTCATCGTCTCGGCGGGCAACGGCGTGACCGACATCGCGGCATTCGAACAGCTCGCGGGCGTGCTCGGCGCGGCGATCGGCGCGAGCCGCGTCGCGGTCGACAACGGCCACTTCACGCGCGACAAGCAGGTGGGCGCGACGGGCAAGACGGTCGAGTCCAGTGTGTATATCGCGTTCGGCATTTCGGGCGCCGTGCAGCATCTGCAAGGCATCAAGGATTGCCGCCACGTGATTGCCGTGAATCTCGACGGCAGCGCGCCGATCGCGAAGCGCGCGAACCTGACCGTGGTCGGCGACGCCCAGGGCACCATCGCCGCGCTGATCGGTGAGGTAGAGGCCGCGCGCGCGAAACGCGGCGCGCCGGGCGCCGTACGTGACGACATGCATTCCGCAGGAGTGGCCGCATGAATGCCCGCAATGATTCCCGTAACGATTCCCAACGGCGCATCGAACGCATCGCCGTGCTCGTTTCCGTCGGCCGCCACCCCGTGAGCGGCGTGCCGCGCCATAGCCGCAACGACGCGCTCGCACTCGATCTCGCGCGTACGCTGGCGCAGCGTCACCATGCGCGCCTCGACGTGCTGCATGCGGGCGACGCCGACGACCCGGCGCTGACCGAATACCTCGCACTGGGCGCGACCGAAGTCGAGGTGCTGAACTGCGCGCCGTCCGACGACGCGGCGCGCAGGCTGGCCGAGCGCGTGCGCGGCTACGACCTCGTGCTGACCGGCACGCGGGCCGAAGGCGCGCACGACAGCGGCATGCTGCCGTATAGCGTGGCCGCGGCGCTCGGCGTGCCGATCGTCGGCGGCGCGGTCGATATCGACGCAGAGAGCGGCGCTGTGGCCGTGGTGCGGCAATTCCTGCCCAAGGGCCTGCGCCGGCGCGTGCAAACGACGCTGCCCGCCGTGATCGCCGTGCATCCGCTCGCCAACGCGCAGCCGCGTTACGCCTATGCGCGGCTGCGCGCCGGCGCGATCCGGCCGCAGCGCGCCGCGAGCGCGAGCGTGAGCGCTGCCGAAGCGTCCGCGTGGACGGTCGGCCCGATCGAGCGCAAGCCCGTGCGCCTCGTCGCGGCGGAGAAGCGCTCCGGCCATGCGCGCATGCTCTCGGCGACCACGACCGAAAGCCGCGGCGGCAACGTCGTAAACGAAGGGAGTTCGGTCGAAAAAGCACAAGTGATCCTCGCGTATTTGCGCGAGCATCAACTTATCGACTACTGATTTTGACGATCTGTCGGCAACAAGCTGGAATGGAAAATCCGGAGCACACGATGAAAGTATCGGCAGAAATTCGCGCGCTGATCGAGCGCCGCAAAGAGGGGTACAGCCTGGAGGCGCCGTTCTATTTGAGCGAGGAGATTTTCGCGCTCGATATGGAAGCCATCTTCCGGCAGCACTGGATCGAGGTCGCCACCGAGGCCGAGATTCCGGAGCCGGGCGACTATGTGACCGCCGAGCTGGCGGGCGAATCGATTCTGATCGTGCGCGACGACGACATGGCGGTGCGTGCGTTCCACAACGTATGCCGCCATCGCGGCTCGCGCCTGTGCAACGACTCGAAGGGCACGGTCGGCAATATCGTGTGCCCGTATCACAGCTGGACCTATAACCTCTCGGGCGAACTGATGTTCGCCGAGCATATGGGCGAGCAGTTCGACCGCTGCAAGCACAGCCTCAAGCGCGTCCATGTGGAAAATCTCGCCGGGCTGATCTTCGTGTGCCTCGCCGACGAGCCGCCCGCCGACTTCGCGCAGATGCGCGCCGCGATGGAGCCGTATCTGCTGCCGCACGATCTGGCGAACTGCAAGGTCGCCGCGCAGATCGACATCATCGAGAAAGGCAACTGGAAGCTCGTGATGGAGAACAATCGCGAGTGCTATCACTGCGTGGCGAATCACCCCGAGTTGACGGTTTCGCTCTACGAATACGGCTTCGGCTACGAACGCACGCCGGCCAACGCGGAAGGGATGGCAGCCTTCGAGCGCGCCTGCAACGAACGCGTGGAGCAGTGGGAAGGGTTGGGCCTGCCTTCGGTGGAAGTCGAAAAACTGCTCGACGTGACGGGTTTTCGCACGCAGCGCCTGCCGCTCGATCGCAGCGGCGAATCGCAGACGCTCGACGCGAAAGTGGCCTCGAAAAAGCTGCTCGGCGAGTTTCGCTCGGCGGATCTCGGCGGTCTGTCGTTCTGGACCCAGCCGAACTCGTGGCATCACTTCATGAGCGATCACATCGTGTCGTTCTCGGTCGTCCCGCTTTCCGCCGGCGAGACGCTCGTGCGTACGCGCTGGCTGGTCCACAAGGACGCGCGCGAAGGCATCGACTACGACGTCGAGAATCTGACCGCGGTCTGGAATGCGACCAACGACCAGGACCGCACGCTCGTCGAGTATTCGCAGCGCGGCGCGGCGAGCAGCGCCTACGAGCCGGGTCCGTATTCGCCGTACACGGAAGGTCTCGTCGAAAAGTTCTCGGCCTGGTACATCGGCCGCCTTGCCGGATAGATTGGCGCATAACGTCGCGCCGCGCGCGGCCAAAGCAAAAGAGCGGAGTTTGTCATGATGCGAGATGCAGCCCAACTCGACCCCATGGACAGCCGGGTCACGCGCCCGGCGTTCTGGAGCGCGCTGCCCGAACGGTGGACGAGCGACGTCGAGGAAACGCTCGTGTGCTGTCATGTCGTGCAGGAAACGCATGACGTGAAGAGCTTTTTCCTGCGCTCGCCAGAGGGCCGCACGTTCTCGTTCGAGCCGGGGCAGTTCGTTACGCTCGAACTCGAGATCGACGGCGAGCCGATCAATCGCTGCTATACGATTTCGTCGTCGCCGGCGCGGCCGCACACCATTTCCATCACGGTCAAGCGCGTGCCGGGAGGCAAGGTGTCGAACTGGCTGCACGACAACCTGAAGCCCGGCGTCGAATTGCGCGTGCTCGGGCCGGCCGGTGACTTCACCTGCGCGCGGCACCCGGCACCGAAATATCTGTTTCTTTCCGCCGGGTCCGGCATCACGCCGCTGATGTCGATGAGCCGCGCGCATCACGATCTCGCCGAAGATCGCGACATCGTCTTCGCGCATAGCGCACGCACGCCCGACGACATCATCTTCGCGCGCGAACTCGAACTGATCGCGTCGAGCCGGGCGAACTTCCGCACGTCATTCGTGTGCGAGCGGGTGGGGGCGCGTACCGGATGGCCGGGCGTCACCGGTTTTCTGTCGCTGCCGCTGCTGAAGCTGATCGCCCCCGATTTCATGGAGCGCGAAATCTTCACTTGCGGTCCCGCGCCGTATATGAAGGCCGTGCGCGATCTGCTCGACGAAGCCGGCTTTGCGCGAGAGCGCTATCACGAAGAGAGCTTTTCGTTCGAAACGTTGACGGCGGCCCATGCGCTGCTTGAAGCAGACCCGGCCGACCCAGCCGACCCGGCCGCGACAGAGCCGGCCGTGCCGACCGAAAGCTTCACGGTCACGTTCGCGAAGAGCCGCCGCGAGATCCAGTGCGGCTCGCAGCAAACCGTGCTCGACGCGGCTCGCCAGGCGGGCGTGAGGCTCGCCTCGTCGTGCAGCCAGGGCATGTGCGGCACCTGCAAGGTCAAGCTGGTTTCGGGGCAGGTCGAGATGAAGCATAGCGGCGGCATTCGCCAGCGCGAGATCGATCAGGGCATGGCCCTGTTGTGCTGCTCGAAGCCGCTGTCCGATCTCGTCGTCGACAAGTAGCAAGGGTGTCGCCGTACAACAAGAAAGTGTCGTAAATCGAGGGGACCGGTAAATTGCGGCGGGCGAATCTGGAGACACACGAAACGCGTGCCCGAATCATAGGAGATGAATCATGAAGCTGTCCGCGAAACTCTTTCTGGCCGGTGTGCTGTTCGCAACGGTGAGCGTCAGTGCCCCGGCGTTTGCCGACGGCAAACCCACGCTGAAGATCGGCTACGTCGAAGGCTGGGACGATAGCGTCGCCACGTCCAACATCGCTTCGCGCATCATCGAGAAGCGCCTCGGCTATCCGGTGCAGCTCGTGCCGGTGGCCACGGGCATCATGTGGCAGGGCGTGGCGCGCGGCGACCTCGATGCGACGCTGTCCGCATGGCTGCCGGTGACGCAGGGCGCGTACTGGGACCAGTTCAAGGACAAGGTCGTCGATCTCGGCACGAATTTCCCCGGCGCGAAGATCGGTCTCGTGGTGCCCGACTACGTGAGCGCGAAGAGCATCAACGATCTCAACGCGGAAAAGGCGGCGTTCGGCGGGCGCATCGTCGGTATCGACGCGGGCGCGGGCGTGATGCGCAAGACCGACGAGGCCGTCAAGCAATACGGTCTCAACTACAACGTCATGCCGAGTTCGGGCAGCGCGATGACGGCCGAACTGGCGCGCTCGATCGGCACGAAGAAGCCGGTGATCGTCACGGGCTGGACGCCGCACTGGATGTTCGCGAAGTACAAGCTGCGCTTCCTCGAGGATCCGAAGAGCGTGTACGGCGCGGCCGAGCACGTGGATAGCGTCGCCAATCCGGCGCTCGAAAAGAAGGCGCCGCAGGTCGAGTCTTTCCTGAAGAAATTCCAGTGGAAGCCGGGCGAGATCGACGGCGTGATGCTGGCGATCCAGAACGGCGAAAAGCCCGAGGCCGCCGCCGATGCCTGGATCGCCGCGCACGGCGATCGCGTGAACGAGTGGGTCGGCCAGCAGTAAGCGCGGCAAGAGAAATCCGGACCGGCGAGTCCTGTTTTGCTGCGGCTGCGGTTCGCCGCGCCGCGTTTCATCCGGTCAGTCCTGTACTACGCACACCCTGCCTTGCGCCGAGGCAGGCGGGAAGCCGCGCCTGGCACCGCAGCACAGGTGCTTTGTTGCCGAAGCGGCATGTCGCTTTTGAGCAAGCGTTTGTCGCAATTCGCTATCCCGGCAGGGTTTTTTCCGACAACCATGTAGACATACCGAGCGGGCCGGCGCCTGCCGTTCGAGGAGACGGAGTCGATGAAATCCCCCAAGATCGTAGTCGAAGGACTATGCAAGGTTTTCGGGCCCAACCCGAAGCTCGCGCGCGAGCTGCTCGCGCAGGGCGCAACGAAGGACGAACTGTTCGCCAAAACCGGCTATGTGCTCGGCGTGAACCACGCGTCGTTCGAAGTGCACGAGGGCGAGATTTTCGTGCTGATGGGTCTCTCCGGCTCGGGCAAGTCCACGCTGATCCGGCTCATCAACCGGCTCGTGGACCCCACGGCGGGCAAGATCGTCATCGACGGGCGCGACGTTGCGGCCATCCGGCGCTCGGAACTGGTGGCGCTGCGCCGCACCGACATGAGCATGGTGTTTCAGTCGTTCGCGCTGATGCCGCAACGCACGGTGCTGTCGAACGCCGCATTCGGTCTCGAAGTGGCGGGCGTGGGGCGCAAGGAGCGCGAGCGGCGCGCGCTGGCGGTGCTGGAGCAGGTCGGCCTTGCGCCGTTTGCGCAGAAGTTGCCCGCCGAGCTGTCGGGCGGCATGCAGCAGCGTGTGGGCCTTGCCCGTGCGCTAGCCGTGAATCCCTCGCTGATGATTATGGACGAAGCGTTTTCGGCGCTCGATCCGTTGAAGCGCAAGGAAATGCAGAACGTGCTGCTGCAACTGCAGAAGGAGCAGCGCCGCACGATCATGTTCGTGTCGCACGATCTCGAAGAGGCGCTGCGGATCGGCAGCCGCATCGCCATCATGGAAGGCGGGCGCATCGTGCAGATCGGCACCCCGCAGGAAATCATCAGCAATCCTGCCGACGACTACGTGCGCGCGTTCTTCGACGGCGTGGACACCAGCCGCTATCTGACGGCCGGCGATCTGATGCAGCGCGAGGCGGTGCCGCTGATCCGCTCGCTCGACGCGACGAGCGTGGAGTCGTCGCTCAACGGCAGCGCGGACTACGCCTTCGTGCTCGATGCGCAGCATCGCATCAGCGGTTTCGTGACGCGCGATTCGATTCGCGCCGCGCGGCCGTCGCTCGAGAAGGTCGAATGCATTTCGCTCGGCGCGCCGCTGGAGCAGGTCGTCTCGCGCGTCTGCGCGAATACGACGGCGCTGCCGGTAGTGGACGACGAAGGCCGCTATTGCGGCTCCATCGATCAGGCCGCCGTTCTGAAGGTCATTACGCGTAACCGAGGTGCTCATGTCTGAGATCATTCCCGTCGGCCAGTGGGTCGACCAGGCGGTTCACTATCTACTCGATCACGACGCGAGCAGTTTCGACACGGTCGGCCGGGCGATCGAAAGTTTCGCCGCTTTCGTCGAACATAGCTTGCAGGCCATTCCGATGTGGGCGCTGATGGCGTTCTTCATCCTTATCGGTTTGTGGCGCGTGGGCTGGCGCTTTGCGATCTTCGCCGCCTGTTCGCTGTTGCTGATCTATGCGACGGGCTTCTGGGACCAGACCGTCGTCACGCTCGGGCTCACGCTGTCGTCCACCGTCATCAGCCTCGTGGTGGGTATTCCGCTCGGCATCTGGACAGCGAAAAGCCGGCTCGTGCAGACGATCGTGCGCCCGATTCTCGATCTGATGCAGACAATGCCGGCCTTCGTTTACCTGATTCCGGCCGCCATGCTGTTCGGTCTCGGCCGCGTGCCCGGCATTCTTTCCACGGTGATCTTCGCCATGCCGCCCGCGGTTCGCCTGACGAGTCTCGGCATCAAGCACGTGAATCGCGAGATTGTCGAAGCCGGGCAGGCGTTCGGCTGCACGCCATGGCAGCTGTTGTACAAGGTGCAGTTTCCGAATGCCCTGCCGTCGATCATGCAGGGCGTGAACCAGACCATCATGATGGCGCTGTCGATGGTGATCATCGCCTCGATGGTGGGCGCGGGCGGTCTCGGCAACGACGTGCTGGCGAGTATTCAGCGTCTGGATATCGGCCTCGGTTTCGAAAGCGGGCTTTCCGTCGTGTTGCTGGCGATCATCCTGGACCGCATTACCGAGAGCTTCGGTCGTGCGCCTGGCGCGCCAAAAGTGTCGCCGTTCGCGGGGCTCAGGCAACTCATGCGCGCGCGTCCCGCTGTCGCCGAGGTCTGATCCGGTTTTCAACTGCGGGGTTTTCAACCGTTGTTTCCCGAGGAGCGCGATGTGACGACAGACATCGCCGCAGCGTCCACCGTCGACGCGCATGCGGCATCGTCTCTCAGGCATTTCGGTTTCCTGACGTTGCAGAACTTCTCGATGATCGCGTTTTCGAGCGCGGTCGAAGTTCTGCGTATGGCGAACTATGTCGGGCGCGCGGACCATTACCGCTGGTCCATCTACTCGCTGGACGGCGCGCCCGTCCACGCGAGCAATGGCATCGCGGTACGCCCGGCGCAGCCGCTCGATCCGGCGTCGCTGCCCGACGTGCTGATCGTGTGCGGCGGCGTGCGCATACGCGAGATCGTCGACGACAGCCTGCGCGCCACGCTGGATGGGGTGGCGCAGCGCGGCGTTCCGCTCGGCGGCATCTGCACGGGCGCTTATGCGCTGATGGCGAGCGGGCTGCTCGACGGTTACCGCTGCGCCGTGCATTGGGAAGACCTCACGGCTTTGCACGAGGAATTTCCGCGCGTGCGTTTCGCCGACGAGCTGTTTGTGGTCGATCGCGACCGGCTGACCTGCACGGGCGGCACCGCGCCGCTCGATCTGATGCTCGATCTCGTGGGCGCGCGGCTCGGCCGCGGCCTGGCTGCCAAGGTATCCGAACAGTTTATCGTCGAGCGGATTCGCAGCGCCACTGACTTACAGCCAATACCTGTTGATGCGCGCGTGGGTTTTTCGCGCGCGGAACTGGTCGAGGTCGTGCGGTTGATGGAAGCGAACATCAAGGAGCCGCTGTCGCTGGAAGAACTGGCGCGCCTCGTGCGGCTTTCGCAACGGCATTTGCAGCGCATGTTCAAGGCGTATCTGAACGTCTCGCCAACGCACTACTACCTCACGTTGCGCCTGAAACGGGCGCGCGAACTGCTGCGCACGACCGATGCGTCGATCGCTCGCGTGACGTCGGTGTGCGGATTCAATTCGCCGTGCCATTTCAGCAAGGCCTACCGCGTGCAGTTCGGCCACGCGCCGAGTCATGAGCGGCGTATGACGAAGTGAGAGAGGGGGCCTCGTGTCGGCGCGCCTGTCGTGCGAAGGCGCGCCGCAATTCGCCGGCTCGACCGTCAGGTCAATAAACACCAGATGGCAAGAAACGGATCGGACAGCGATCTCATTGCATGCAGGCTGCCTCGCGCGTTGTGGATGCCGCCGCCTATTCCGGGGTTGAACCAGTCGCCGTCTTTCTGGCGAAACTCGCCGGCGGTCAAGAGCACGTAGGCCTCTTCGGGCGGATGGCGATGGTCCGGATACCGCACGTTGGGGGCCATCACCGAAAAACCGAGTTGAACGTCGTAGCGGCTCTCGGTGCCGCCGGGCCCGCAGATCATGCCGTGCACATGCTCGTCGATATAGTTCTCGCTGCCGTGCGAGCCCGACGTGCGGCGCCACCATCCCAGCACGGGTTCGAGCGTTCTGATGGCTCTTGCCGCCGCGCCGAGGTGAGTCGGTTCGTCGATGATCGCCGACAAGGCCGGGTTGATCCAGCGGCGTGCCGGATAGCTCGTGTCATGTCTCTTGCCGTCGTCCGATACCGTTTGCAGCCGCTCGAACACGCGTGCTGCGACTTCTCTCCCGGCGTCGGGAAGCTTCTCCGATTGAAAGAGGGTTCGTGCAATGTCAATGAACGCCGCTACATTTTCGGGCCGGGTCGACATGGTGTGCATGGTGAGAGAAGAGAAGTCGTACGCGGTTCAGGCCAGCAACCGCGCAATGAGATCGGGTGTCGCCCGTACGCCGTATTTGCGCAACAGGCTCGCGCGGTGAATGTCGACCGTGCGCGGGCTGATATTCAGTTCCTTGCCGATTTCCTTGCTCGTCATGCCGTGCACGAGGAATGCGGCGACGTCGCGTTCGCGCTCGGTGAGCGTGCTGGCGACGTCGGCTTGCTTCGTGCTGTCCGATAGATCGGTGAAGGTCCAGATCGCCAGCTCGAAAGGCCGCTTCGGGTTATATCCGAAACCGCACACGGTGACCCAGAAATGGCTTCCGTCGATGCGGCGCATGATGCGGTCGTCGCTAAACACGGCATGTTTCGCGAGGAGCGGCGCCAGGCGGCGGCCGGTGGTGGTGAAGTCCTTCTGCTGCGGATACAGCACGGAAAACGACCGATCGACGATATCGCTGCGCCGGGCCTTGAAGAGCGCGAGGGCTCGGGCATTGCAGTCCACCATGACTCTTTCTCTGGCCACGATGACCGCAACGGGCAGATGCCTGAAGAGATCCTCGTAGTCGAGACTGGAGATCGTGTCGGTCCTTTTCGGCATTGCTGTATCGCTGTTGGCTGTGCCCCGACCCGGGCCTGGGGATGCATGGACTCCTTTCCAGGTGATTGTAGCGTGTGTCCGGCGCGTTCACGTCACGTGAAAGACGCAGCAGTCGTGACCTTCGCCCGCGCATTGCATCTCGGCCGATTTCGCTCGCGGGCCTTTTGCGGCGCCTTCCGGTGCGGTGTCGTTGACCCAGTCCATCGCGCCGGCGAACCAGCCGGCGAACATGTAGCAGAGCTTGCCATGTTTGCCGGGTTGCGCGAGCACGAACGACGAGTGATGAAGATGGATGCGCGCATTCGACGTTGCCGGGTCCGCCTCGACGATCGAGAAGAGCCCCCAGCCGCGCTGCGAAAGACGCTTCAGATAGTGCTCGAATACCGCCATGCCGGCAATGCCGTGCTTTTCCGCTTCCTTCTCGCACCAGTGGTACGCGGATTGGTAACCGGCTTTGTAGAGAATCTCCGCGTAGACCTCACGGCCTAGTGCTTCTTCGACCGCCGTGTGATTGTTGGTGAAGAAATGGCGCGGCACGTACAGCATCGGCAGCGCATCGGTGGTCCAGACGCCGGTGTGCGGATCGACGTCGATAGGCAATTGCGGTTGCAAGTCGAACTCCTGCTTTCTATTCGATTCAGCCGTTCCAGACTTCA
>NZ_VWWM01000098.1:0-15540 GCF_011752945.1 Paraburkholderia sp. Cy-641 | reverse complement strand
CGATGGTCTTCTGGAAGTCGTCCCACACGGAGACCGTGCAGTTCACGGCGGTGACGCCGCCCTTGCGCATGTCTTCGAACACCGAGCGTTCGAATTTCGAAATGTTCAGACCGTCGATGATGATGCTCGAATCGTGAAGAGTACTCATTGCCTAAATCCGTTCAGGTTTGCAGGTCAGCGTCAGAAGCAGGTCAAAAGCAGGTCAAAAGCGAGTCGGAAGCGCACCGAACGCGCTCAGACGGGCCGTTTGACGGCGTGCTTCACGGACGCCGCGTCGTTGTCGTGCGTCGTGCCGGCTTCCTCGAGTGCGGTGGTGGAAGTCTCTCGCAGCGAGAGGCCGCCGAGCATGGCGAAAATGGATACGGCGATCAGGTAATAGGCCGGCGAGAGGTTCGTTCCCGTCACGGAGATGAGCCAGGTCGCGACGAGCGGCGCGGTGCCGCCGAAAATCGTGTACGCGAGGTTATAAGTAATGGCCGATGCCGTATAGCGTGTTTGCGTGGGGAACACTTCCGACAGAAGCGGCGCAGTGACCACGCCCGAGAGAACGGCACCCACGGCAAGCAGCGCGACGCCGAGCAGCGACGGGGACAAGCTGCCGGAGCCGCCTAGCGTGAAGGCGGGATAAACCGACACGATGATGAACACGCAGGTGCTGGCAATCGTCGCGCGCCGGCCGACCCGATCGGAGAAGAGCCCGGCGAGCGGGCACAATGCCGCGGCGAAGAACAGCGCAAGAACGGTCACGAGGAGAGAGCTTCCGTGAGACAGATGCCCGGCGACCTGGAGATACGTGGCGAAATAGGTTGTGAACGTATAGAAGGAGAGCGCCGTCACCGAGATGAACGCGCCGAGCTTCAGTATGTTTCCGGACTGCGAACGCAGGGTTTCCACCAAGGGGGCGTGTGCGACTTTCTTCTTGCCTTCGAGTGCCTTGAAAGCCGGCGTCTCATGCAGATTCATGCGCAGATACACGCCGATAAGACCGACCGGCGCCGCGACCAGAAACGGAATGCGCCAGCCCCAGTCGACCATCGTCGCGGACGACAGCGAGGATTCGAGCACGTAAGTCACCACGGCCGCGCACGCGAACGAAGAAAAGGTCGAGACCGGCACGAAGCTGCCGAAGAAGGCACGCCGGCGGCGGGGCGCATGCTCCATCACATACGCGCACGCTCCCGCGTATTCGCCACCAGCGGAAAACCCCTGTACGCAGCGAATGATCGTGAGCAGCAGCGGTGCCCAGTAGCCGATGCGGGCATAAGTCGGGAGCAGGCCGATCAGCGTCGTGGCACCGGCCATCATCAGGATGGTGAGGGCGAGCGTTCGCTTGCGGCCGAACCGGTCGCCGATGACCCCGAAAAACAGGCCGCCGAGCGGACGCAGCGCGAAGGCGACCGCAAAGACCGCAAATGTCTTGAGAAGCCCGACCGTGGGATCGCTGCCGGGAAAGAATTCGCGAGTGAGGATGGTCGCGAGGAATCCGTACGCGGCGAAATCGAACCACTCGACGAAATTGCCTATTGAAGCCGCCGCGATGACGCGTCTGAGCGTCTTGGTATCGACCTCTTGGGTTGCTTGATTCGACATCGTTTCCTATCCCTCTCAATGGCCGGTTTCGGACCGGGTTGAAAGCAGGGTAGGTGCACAAATTACCTAGGTCTACAGGTATCGGTTACCTAGGTAATCGATACCTTGAGCAGACGTTACCGTGTCGAACAGAACCCTTATTCGGCGCTCTTGCGTTCAGCCCGTTCATGTATCGCCGCAATCAGCGCCAGCAGTTGCTCTGCGGCAAATGGCTTGGGCAGCGAGGCGCAGTCGAAGCCGAGTTCTTCGGGAGCGGGGGCTTCCTGGCCGGACGCAAAAACTATTCTGATGTCCGCATGCTGCCCGAGCGCAGCGCGGGCGAGTTCAATGCCGGACATGCCGGGAAGCATGATGTCGGTGAGAAGCACGTCCGCTTTTCGCGTCGCCAATAGCCGCATTGCCGCTTCGGCGTCGGCGGCCTGTTGCACGTCATAGCCCATGCCGGCCAGCAACTCGCTGACGGCTTCGCGAGAAGCGTCGTCGTCGTCCACGATGAGAATGGAGAAGCCGGCTGGCGCAGGCGCCACGTTCGATGGCGTTTGTCCCGCAGAGAGGGGCGCCGTTGCCGTGCCGGCGTTCGGGGCAGGGGACGGACCCAGCAGACGGCGGATCTTCGAGGCAAGCTGTTCCCGGCTGTAGGGCTTGCTCAGCAGATGCACGCCCGGGTCGAGCCGGCCGCCATGCACGATGGCATTCTGCGTATATCCCGAAGTGAAAAGGATCTTCATGTTCGGTAGAAACTGGGCCGCGAGCTTGACGAGTTCGGTACTGCGCATCGTGCCGGGCATCACCACGTCCGTAAACATCAGGTCGACATGGATGCCGCTTTCCACGATCACCAGCGCGCTTTGCGCATCGTCTGCTTTCAGTACCGTATAGCCCAGTTGCCTGAGCGTTTCCACGACCGTTGCCTGCACGCGCCTGTCGTCCTCGACGACGAGAATGGTTTCCGAGCCTCCGGCGAGAACGATCGGGTGTACGGGTTCGCGCTCGGCGGCCTTATCCATCGAACGGGGCAGATAGATCTTCACGGTGGTCCCGTGTCCGGGCTCGCTGTAAATCCGGATATGGCCGCCGCTCTGCTTGACGAAGCCATACGCCATGCTTAAGCCCAGCCCCGTGCCTTTCCCTTCGCGCTTGGTCGTAAAGAACGGCTCGAAGGCGCGTTCCACGACATCGGGGGGCATGCCCGTTCCGGTGTCGGTAATGGCGAGCAGGACGTATTGTCCTTCGCGAACGTCCGCGGCAAGGGCGCTATAGTGGTCGTCGAGCATGGCGTTCGACAGTTCGAGCGTCAGCTTGCCGCCTTCCGGCATCGCGTCCCGGGCGTTGATGGCAAGATTCAGCACCACGTTCTCGAGATGGTTCGGGTCGACCAGCGTATTCCACAGGCCGCCGGCAATGACCGTTTCCACGTTGATCAGTTCGCCTAATGCTCGCCTGAGCAGATCGTCCATGCCGCGCAGCATGGCGGCGAGGTTGACGGCGATCGGCTGCAACGCCTGGCGGCGCCCGAAGGCAAGCAACTGCGATGCGAGCTTTGCCCCGTGTTCGACCGCCTCGATCGCCTTGCCGAGCCGCTCCCGTGTCCATCCGTCGCGGCCGTGCCGGCCTTCGAGCAGTTCCAGGTTGCCGCGCAGCACCTGCAGGACGTTGTTGAAATCGTGCGCGACCCCGCCGGTCAGCTTGCCGAGCGCTTCCATCTTCTGTGACTGAAGCAGCGCAGCGCGGGATTTTTCAAGTTCTTCGTGAGCACTCTTGCGCTCCGTCACGTCGCGGGTCACCTTGGCGAAGCCGATCAGCTTGCCGTCCTCATCGCGGATCGCGTCGATCACGACATTGGCCCAGAACCGGCTGCCGTCCTTCCTGACGCGCCATCCTTCGGTTTCGAAGCGCCCCTCGTCGGCGGCTATGGTCAGGCCGCGCTGAGGCAGTTCGCGCGCGATATCTTCAGCCGTATAGAAGCGCCTGAAATGCGTGCCGACAACTTCGCTCGCCTCATAGCCCTTGATGCGCGCGGCCCCGAGGTTCCAGTTTGTCACGAGGCCTTCGGGAGACAGCATGAAGATCGCGTAATCGGTTACGCCCTGCACCAGCAGCCTGAACCGCCGCTCGTTGTCCAGCACCGCTTCGCAGGCGAGGCGTTTTTCCGTGGTGTCCTGTACGATCTCGCCGAAACCGATGGATGTACCGTCCGCGGCATCGAGCGCCACGATGACCACCGTGGCCCAGAACCGTGTGCCGTCCTTGCGCACGCGCCAGCCTTCCGTTTCATATTGACCCTGTTCCCGCGCCGCTTGCAGGGCTGCTTGCGGGATGCCGTCGAGCTGGTCGTCCTGCGTATAAAACAGGGAAAAGTGCTGGCCGATGATCTCCTCGCAATCGTATCCCGCGATGCGCCTCGCGCCCGGGTTCCAACTGGCAACGTCGCCCTGTTCGGTGAGCCTGAAGATTGCGTACCCCGACACGCGCGCAATCAGGGCGCGTGGCCATACGGAATCGGTATCGTGGTTCGGGTTGCCGTCCATCGGATCACTCGTTCGATTCACGGTACGACATGCGAAAGAGGCGAGGCGCTCACGACCGCTACCTGGAATGCGCGGGAGGCACCTGGTGCAACATGGCGCTCTCCACCTCGCCGTGCAAGTGACCTTGCGCCCACTCGAAACCGGCGCGCGTGACGATGTCCAGATCCATCTCGTCTTCCACGCCTTCGATGACGACGGTACGGGCCAATCCGGTCATGCGGTGAAGCCGTTCGAAGCCGTGGGACGTGTCTTTTGCATCCGTCAGGAACGAGGTATCCAGTTTGATGATGTCCGGCGTGCCGATGTCGATGGCGTTTTGCGTGCCATAGCGCGAACCGAAATCGTCGATCGCCACTTTGCAGCCGAGCCGGTTCAGGCAACGCGAGAACTCTTGCGCCTCGGCGGGCTTGAGCGGCGCGGTTTCGGTTATTTCGAGGACCAGCCGTCGGGCGATGTCCGGCCGACGCTTCAACCGGTCGATGATGGCGGTCCACCAGTGGGAGAGCGCGGCGCTGGCGGCGGAAATGTTGCAGCCGAGCATCAGCGTGTCATCGGCGGCCAATCGGTCGATCACCGACGACACGACGATCTGGTCGAATTCGTTCATGAGCAGTGCCCGCTCGATACTGGGGATGAAGCTGGACGGCATCATCGCGCAATGGGACTCCGGCAGAATCACTCGCGCGAGGCATTCGTCGTATAACGAACGGTCCTGCTCGCCGACGTTGAAAATCGGCTGCAGGGAAAGTGCCAGATGCCCGTGCGCCATGGCATTCAGGACCTCGGTGGCGTGTGCGAGATGCATGCGCCCTTCCGAAGCCGGAATTCTCACGACCTTCGTATGAGGTCTGCCGTCGGGACGCTCGACGGTAACGTCCAGCGCGGCAAGCGGGAGCAGGCCATGAGCAGAGGCAATATGCCTGAGCAGCATCTCGATGCAGGCATGGGTTCTCGACAGGCTCATGCTCGCCTTTAGCATTCCGGTGACGCGAATGCATCCGGCGTCCACCCGGCAGATCGTTGCCTGGTCGTCGACGATACCCCTGATACGCTCGAAAAATTCTATATCCATTGCGCGGGAAATCATTTTCTGATATCGCCGCTCGATTTCCTTGAGGTTCGTTATCCTTATGACCATATCCAGCCACCCGTCATGGTAGTGGCAGGCCGATGGCGTACTCGAAGCGGGTTGGATCATGAATCGCCTACGGTTAGCATGCCTGAATGACTTTTTTAATGCCGCTTCGGTTTGCGCGGCTACGTGTTACCTGGGTCGATGCTGGATCTTGCTGGCCGGGTCTCCGGCCAATCAGGTAACCCCTCGTTACGCGACGTCATCGATGCTGGTATTTTTTCAAATACTGGGCTTGTCGCGGCGCCCATTGCCGAACCTCATGCGATGCCCTCATTTTTCACGGACATCGTTCGTGTTTCACGGAATAAAAAGCGCGCGGGTGAGGTCAATCCGCGCAAAAGCACCCGGTGCGAGGGACACCGGATACGGTTAAATCGTCCTGGCAATATCGACAAACTATTTTCGATGCTCGTTTATCTGCAACCTTTTCGTTTGCGCAACGTCGCGGCCGACGCTCTTCGTCCTCGCCGAAGTAAAAATGACTCAACTGCGGTTCAGCCGCTTCGTTGTATGGCCTTTAATAACCAAGGCGAACGGGATCGACAAATGGACCACCGGTTTCTCGAAAAAAATTGCTATCGACGGCGTTGCCTTGATTTTTGCGATCTATTGTCGCGATCGGTTCAGGGTTAACCACAGTCTTTCTGGGAAATTCCATGCGTTTTGTCGGATTTTTAGCCCCGCTTCCCGCCATTTGTCATTTCTTAACAGTCGAAAGCCCCATATTTGCCAAAATATTTTTGTTGGTTTAATGATTGGGAACGATAATGTCATCCAGAACATAGGACTTGTCTTATTCTTGAAATATCCAGGTGGGCGCGATGGCGTGCCTTCATGGCGGTTGATCGAAACACGGGGCGAAGAAGATGGCTGGCGTACTGGACGATCTTTTACGGGGCTACGGCGATCTTCGGCGCTATCTCTCCAAACGGTTGAGCAGCGAAGACGCCGCCGATATTGCACAGGCATCGTTCGAGGTGGCGTTGCGCTATGTCGGGCAGAACGAGGTGCAGTCGCCCGCGGCGTTGATCTTTCACGTTTCGCGCAATTTGCAGATCGATGCGGCGCGCCGGAGAAAATTCTTGCCCCAGCAATTGTGCGAAGACGAGACCGGGGACGATGCGCTCGACCGACTCGGACGCACCGATGTGACTCCCGAGCGGGAATGCATCGGCCGGCAGACGCTGGATCAGGTTGTTCAGGCGCTGGATGGGCTTCCACCGCGCTGTCGCGAAGCGTTTATTCTGTGTAAACTGAATGGTCTCTCATACGAAGAAGCCGCTCACGAAATGGAAATCAGCCCGACGGTCATCAAGAAGTATCTGGTTCAGGCAATGAAGGCATGCCGTGAGGCCGCGCTATAAATACTAGATGACTGCGGGTTGCAAACCTTTGTGGTCGGCAGCATGACATGTCGCTAACCCAGGCCGAGATCGATGTAGCCGATGATCTCCTCGTTTCACTGGCATTTGGCAGTGACGAGGAGAAGTCGCGTGCTCGAACCGAACTCGACGAGTGGGCAAGCAGCGCGCCCGCGCGGCTTCAGTACGTTGCCGATCACCATGCGGCGGAACGCACCATCGACGCACTGGCCGACGATCTGGGCCGGCTGTACCGCCGGCATGTCGACGTACCCGCTCGCGCTCGCTTGACCCCAGCCGCCCCAACCATCCCAACCGCCCCGACTCTTTCCCCGCCACGCGGGAAGGTCGCTCCGCGAGCGCCGAGGCAAAACTGGTATCGGGGCGCGGCGGCCTATGGCGCCGGTTTGCTCTTCTGTTCGGTATCCGCGCTGTGGATCGTCAATCCGGTTTTGTCGTCCGAGCATCTGCAATCGGCGATCGGAGAACATCTCGATGCCACGCTCGCGGACGGCAGCCAGGTCGTGCTCAATACCGACACGGAGTTGACCTTCGTTAACCGGCTGCGCTCCCGCGACGTGACGATGCAGCGCGGCGAGGCCTTGTTCTCGGTCGTCCACAATGCGGTGAGGCCCTTCGAGGTCGCGGCGGGCACCGCGAGCGTGCGCGATATCGGCACCCGCTTCTCGGTGCGGAAAATGTCCGACGGCGTAGATGTTGCCGTGCTCGAAGGCAACGTCGAGCTGTCCGCGGCGAGCGGGATCGCGCCGGTCGCGTTGAGCGCCGGACAGGCGGCCCGCGCGGATCGCCTGGGCAGTGTCGAGATTCAGGACCAGCAGCAGTTCGAGGCGATGACAAGCTGGAAAGACAATCGCCTGCAATTCAACGGCACGCCGTTGCGGGACGTCGTCGAAGAGGTGCAGCGCTACCGGAAAACGCCGGTCGTGCTTGCGGATAGCCGGATTGGCGATTATCGCGTGACGGGGGGATTTTCCAGTACCGATCCCGACCTTCTGTTGAAAACCTTATCGCAGGTCGTCCCCGTGACTGTCGAATTTCAGAAAAACGGCACGGCGGTGATTGCATCTCGTCGCTGAATGCCGCCTCGTCGGTTATGCGGCTCGTGGGAGCAGTCGTTGCAATTCATTCAAAACGCTCAATAAAAATATGAGCGGCCGACTGACTGGCTTATTCACCCATGTCGTTTGTCTTTATTCAAGGCAGATAGGGCGCGACGCAGCGTGAATATCGTGCGGGTCAAGCGCGACGCAATGGCGTGGGGAGGATGGGGAAGGGGAAATCCGCCGATACGGAGTTCGTGTTCTACAGGCTCGCCGGCGAGAATCGGGTGTCCAACTGGGTAACCGACAGCCATCTGAAAGCGGCATTCTCCATGGGACCGCTCAAGCAGACCATGCTGGCCGGCTTCCAGTACCCGGTCAATTGGAACAGCCCGAAGTCGACCGTGAATGTCGGCGATTACATCGGTGTGCCGTTTCCAGACCACCCTATAGCGGACCGTTCGCCTATTCCCCGGCTGGGAAAAATGACTTCGATAACGTCTATCTGCAGGATCGACTGCAATA
Source organism: Paraburkholderia sp. Cy-641 (assembly GCF_011752945.1). Lineage (NCBI taxonomy): Bacteria > Pseudomonadati > Pseudomonadota > Betaproteobacteria > Burkholderiales > Burkholderiaceae > Paraburkholderia > Paraburkholderia sp. Cy-641. The sequence goes on along the minus strand of NZ_VWWM01000098.1, from coordinate 7,340 downwards.
GATTTCTTGGATCAAATGACGATTCGGATAAGATAATTTTCAAACGGATGACTGGTCCGTTTAGCCGCGTCGTTCGCCCTTACACGCAGGCGATGTAAAACGAAGCCGCGGACGGCGTGAGCGCCGTCTAACGAAGACTCGTGTAAAAAATCACGGCCAGGCTGAGTGAGTGAGCTTCATCGATCCTGAGAGAATGTTCTCGCCGCCGCGGGCGATCCAGACCGTGGCGCCGGCGGCTTTCCCATATGATCAGGATGCCATATCGATAAATTTCGACTTGTTTGTAGTGGAATGCAGCGTCGGGCAACACGAATTTCAAGCAATATTCGCCGTTGAAAACGGAAATGAGCCGCCGGGTGTGTGATGAATAAATTTACCAGTTACATGCAGAGGAAGACGGATCTGGAGTCCCAGATCGCGAGGGATCGCGCGCTTGTTCGAGACGAGATACTGCTTGAAATCATGAGCGCGATCGAGGAATTCAACTTCGATCGGGAGGAGCTGTTTCCAAACGGCAAGCGACGAAAAATCAAACCGCGCTATTTCGACCCTCAAAGCGGCGCGGTATGGAGTGGTCGAGGACGCGAGCCGCTCTGGCTGAAAGGCAAGGACCGGCGCGACTTCGAAGTGGAAACGGCGGGAGTGGACGATGCGCGGGAACACGACCAGCATTGAAGTGCCGTCGGCGGGTTCGGCTCGGACACCTGTGACGGTGCGTAAGAGCAGGCGCCCGTAGTCGGGTCCAGAGTGGGTGGACTCTCTGGCCACGATCGATTTCATGCGACGACTCTCTATTGGCGCGTGCCGGATCGCATCGATTGCACTGCTGCAACTCGCGGCAGTGGCGAGCGTATCGGCGTTTCCGTCCGCGGCTTCCGCTCCGGACGTGAGCACCGTCGATGCCGCGCCCGTTCCGGCCATTTCGCTGAGCGACGCGGTTGTGCAACTCGAGCAGATGCAGGTCGAACAGGACCGCATCAAGCAGCAGACTTCGACCGTCACCAGCGGCAAGGCACTCGACGCACTCGACGACGCCACTCAGCAACTGAGTACCGATGTCGGCAAGCTGCAAAGCGAACTCGTTCCGCAGCGCGCGCGGCTCCAGGCACAACTCGACGTGCTCGGGCCGCCGCCTGCCGCTGGCGCCGCGCCCGAAACCCCGGCCGTCGCGCAGCAGCGCGAAATCCTGAATGCGCGCAAAACACGGATCGACGCGGCGCTGAAGCAGGCCGCCGATCAGAAAACCAACCTCGCGAATCTGTCCGATCAGTTCGCGAAGCTGCATCGCAGCCTGCTTAAAAACGAACTCGTGTTCCGCTCGGGCAGCATCTTCGGCGCGCGGTTCTGGTTGCCGCTGTTTCGGCTTCCGCCGGAGGACGAGCGCAGGCTCGGTGCATTCGGCGCCGAACTGCGCGCGATGCTGCAGTCGTCCTGGGTGCCCGGACAACGCACGATCACCGTATTGCTGTTGATTGCCGCGTTCGCGATCTGGCTCGGCGGCCGCCGGCTCGTCGAGCATGCGCTCGCCTGGCTTTGCCTGAACCGCTTACCGGCCACGCGTTTGCGCCGTAGTGCGCTGGCGTTGTCGACGGCCATTTCCACGCTATTGGCAACGGCGTTCGCCGTGCAGGTCCTCTATCTCGCGCTGGCGCGCCACAGCGAACTCACGTCGGCGATGGCCGATCTATGGGACCAGTTCGGCAAGCTGGCCGTGACCTGCGCGCTGATCGCCGGGCTCGGCCGCGCGCTGCTATGCACGAACCGCCCGAGCTGGCGGCTGCCGGCGCTTGCTGATCCGGTCGCCCTCGCGATGAAGCCGTTCGTGGGCGTGCTGGCCGCGCTGCTGCTGCTGTCGGGCGCGCTCGAATCGGTCAACCGGATCGCCGACACGAGCCTGTCGGTCACGCTGTTCGGCCGCGGCATCGTATCGCTCGTCGTCGCGCTGACGGTCGGCACGTCGCTGCTGCGCTCGAACCGCGTGCGCAGCGCGCTCGCGGCCGCTGGCGAGTCGCCCGAGCGACGCTCGACGCTCGCCGGGCTGATCCACGCCGGCGTGACGCTGGCGACCGCCGCGGCGCTGATCGCGCTGGCCGTGGGCTATATCACGGTCGCTCGCTTCATCACTTACGAACTCGTGTGGTTCGAGATCGTGCTGTGCAGCGTCTACGTGCTCACGCAACTGACGCGCGACGCAAGCCAAAGCCTGTTCTCCGCGAGCCTGCCGACGGGCCGGCAGATCCGGCATCTGTTCGCGCTCGACGACCGGCATCTTGCTCAGGCGCATACCGTGGTGTCGGGTCTCGGCACGAGCCTGCTGACGGTGGTCGCGGCCATCGCGCTGCTGATGGGCGGCTTCGGCACGACGCCGGACGATCTGCTCGGCAGCGTGCTTGCGATGATCGGTGGCCAGAAGCTGCAAAGCCTGAACATCATGCCCGAGCGCATCATGAATGCCGCGATCGGGTTCGCGATCGGCTTCTACCTGCTGCGCTCGGTACGCCGCTGGCTCGACGACGAGTTCATGCCCGCGCTCGGCATGGACACGGGGATGCGCCTGTCGCTGATTACGCTATTCACCAATGTCGGCTACGTGCTGCTCGTGTTGATGATGCTCGGGCTGCTCGGCGTCAGATGGAGCAACCTGGCATGGATCGTCAGCGCGCTGTCGGTCGGTATCGGCTTCGGCCTGCAGGAGATCGTGAAGAATTTCATCTCGGGGCTGATCCTGCTGACCGAGCGGCCGGTGAAGGTTGGCGACATGATCAGCATTGCGGGCGTCGAAGGCGATATCCGCCGCATCAACGTGCGCGCGACCGAGATCCAGCTCGGCGATCGTTCGACGGTGATCGTGCCGAACTCGCAGCTGATCTCGCAGAACCTGCGCAACGTGACGATGGGCAACAGCACGCAAGGCGTCGCGACGCTCGTGCTGACGTTCCCGCTGAATACCGATCCCGAGCAGGTGCGCGACCTGTTGCTCGATGCCTATCGCGAGCACCCGGAGATTCTGGAGAAGCCCGCGCCGTCCGTCACGTTCAGTCAGCTCATGCCGGACGGAATCACGCTGAGCGTGACGGGCTACGTATCGAGCCCGCGAATCGCGGGTTCGACGAAGAGCGATTTACTCTTCGGCATCCTCAAGCAGTTGCGAGCGGCGGGCGTCATGCTGTCAAGCCCGCATAGACTCGTCGTGCAGAACATGCCACCAGGAGAGCCCTATTGAACACGTTGCGAATAGAGAGTCAATCATGACGATGCCCGCGCTTGACCAGGCCGATCCGCTCGACGATTTCGAGCATCGGGATATTCTGCTGCTCGACAACACACATCGCGTCTATGTGATGGGAAGCGGTCCCGCCGTTGTTCTGATGGCTGAAATTCCGGGAATCAATCCTTATGTCACGCGCTTTGCGCGTTGGGTTCGGGATGCGGGTTTCACGGTCTATATGCCGCATATCTACGGCAGGGACGGCGCGGTATTCCGCAAATCGAACGTGATGCTGACGATGTTCTACAACAGTTGCATCAGCCGCCAATTCCGCGCCTTCCAGTCCAATGCGAGTTCACCGGCCACGCAGTGGTTGCGGGCGTTGGCGGCATTGGCGCACAAGGAGTGCGGCGGGACGGGCGTCGGTGCAATCGGCATGTGCCTGACCGGCAATTTCGCACTGACGATGATGCTCGAACCGTCTGTGATCGCACCGGTGTTGTCTCAACCCGCGCTGCCGCTGAATAACCCCGCGGGCATGCATATCGCGCCGGGCGAACTGGCGGCGATCAAGGCGCGCATGGAGGCTGAAGATCTGACGGTGCTGGCCTACCGCTTCGATGGCGACAAACTTTGCACGGCGGCGCGTTTTGCCGCTTATCAGGAGGCGCTTGGCGATCGCTTCATCGGTCGCGTGCTGCCTGATAGCGCGGCGAATCCCGATAGCCCGATGAAGAATCCACACAGTGTCGTCACGACGCATCTGATAGACGAGGCGGGCCAGCCCACGGTTCGGGCGCGCGATGAAATCCTGGCGTTCTTCCGGAGGCGGTTGATCGGGTGAGTCTTGCGGCAAGCGCGGGTTGCTCGGCCATTTGTCCTGTATGACTCCTGGCTGAATTTCACTATTCACGCGCAACGGCGACCGCGTTCGACCGACCGGCCGTTGCAATAGGCGATCGAAATCGTAATAAGTTTTTCGATAGCAATATTTTTAGCCGATCGGATGGTCCGTTCTTTTTTCTCGTTCGCCTTTACTACTAAAGGACACGTTCAGTCATGAGCGCGTTCCTGATAAACCTCGTTGGCGAGTAAAAGAACGTATTCACTGGATTCGGGTGTGGGGGCGGTAATTGAAATTCTTCGGCTTCAGATCATTGGTGAAAAATATCCATCAGAAATAAAAGCGGATTCGGGATGGGGAAATCAGGATCGGTCGCTCATGCTATGGCTCATTGACACGGGTTGCTGGCAGGACTTGTTGCGTGCGTAGTCGAGGCACCGCGAGTTCGTAAGCCGACGTGAGTAATGCGGTATAGGGATTTTCACGAAAAAAATTAATTAGCATTTTTTGCCATGGGGAATGTATCTGCCCCAGGGAGGTGTGCGCCTTTTGAATTGAACCGGGAGTCAATGCAATTGAGTGAATAAAACGAACGTATAAATCAGTTGATTTAATTCAGGGCATATAAGTCCGTTCGCTTGAACGAATTGACAAAACCATCGTTGGGTTTGCGTGGAAGTATCGAAAAATTAATGGCGGGGTGACCTGTGAACAAGAACTATCGCAGCATATGGAATGAAGCATTGGCCTCCTGGGTCGCAGTTCCTGAAACAGCTTTGGCGAAGGGGAAGGGGGGAAGCAGCCATGTGACCGGACTCGAGCCGATTGCGCTCACTCGCCCGGATGACGAGGCAAATCAGGGCTTGCGCGTGTCGAAGCGCGCCATCGCTCTCGCGGTGCTGGCTGCCATCCTGATGCCGTCGGCAGCCTTCGCGCAATATACGGGGGGCTCGGGTGGAACCGGCACGATAGCCGATGACGTGGTCATTGGCCCCAATTCGTCCTCGGCTTCAGTGAACGGTGTTTATATCCAGATGGCCAACCGTACCGGTCCGGGGGTTTTGAACTATGCGGTAAGCAACGCCGACCTCATCTCCCAGCAGGTAGCGGCGACCATTCTTGGCGCGGGTAACGTTATCCAGGCCCTTGGTGCTACCGCTTCCGGTGGCGTTTTAATCGGCAATGGAAATCTTGCCACGGGGGCCATATCGGCTCCATCGTTTCTCATCGGTTACGGAAACATGTCGACAGGCGGGGGCTTTGCCGCAGGCACGGGCAATCTCCTCGCCGGCAGCGGCACGACCGCGATCGGTATAGCCAACACGGCCTCGGGCAATACGGCCATTGCACTGGGACGTCAGTCGACTGCCTCGGGCAATTTCTCTATTAGCCAGGGGAACGTGACTTCCGCGACGGCGGCCAACACCATTGCGATGGGCAATTCCGCTCAAGCGACGGCCCAGGGGGCCATCGCCCTCGGGGGCGGCACAACGCCGGGTACAGGCAACTTCGATGCAACCGGACCGAAAGCCACCGGGCAAAATTCGGTGGCGATCGGCACGAGTTCTCTGGCAGCGGCCGCGGGCGACAGCGCGCTGGGCTACAACGCCACGGCGAGCGGGGGCGGGTCGGTTGCGATGGGCCAGGCGGCGATTGCGAATGGCGCTGCCACTGTGGCGGTCGGCGAAAACGCCCAAGCCACGGGGACCAGCAGCGTGGCCGTCGGCCAGGGCGCGGGCATGGGCGGAGCCGCGGCGAATTCGGGCAATACGGCGGTTGGGGTCTTCTCCGGCCAGAACGTGACGGGCACGATCAATTCGGCGTACGGCTTCAATGCCGGCAACGCCGTTTTCGGCGCGAACAATACCGCCATGGGTGCGGGGGCGGGAGACACGGTCGGCAGTTCGGGCACGACAGCCAGCTACAACACGGCGGTGGGCACGGCCGCGGGCAACAACGTCGGCAGCAATCACAACGTGGCGATCGGCGACAGCAGCGGCTCGAACGTGTCGGGGGGCGACAACAACTTCGCGGGCGGCAGCACGTCGGGTACCAACGTGACGGGCGCGAACAACATCGGATTGGGCTTCCAGTCCGGCCAGAACGTGACAGGCAGCAACAACATCGCGATGGGCCGCCGGGCGGGCAACGGCATCACGGCGAGCAATACGATTTCGCTGGGCAATCAGGCGCTGGCAGGTGCGAACAATGCGCTGGCGTTCGGACAGGGGGCGACGGCGAGCGGTACTTCGTCGATCAGCGTGGGCACGGGCAACGTGGTGACGGGCAACAACTCGGGTGCGTTCGGCGATCCGAGCGTGGTCAGCGGTTCGGGGTCCTATTCGGTAGGCAACAACAACACGGTATCGGGCAACAACGCGTTCGTGATGGGCAGCAACATCAACGACGCGGTGGACAATTCCGTGGTGCTAGGCGCGAATTCGACGGTCGGGACGGCGAATACGGCGTACTACAACCCGGGTACGGGCACGCTGTCGGGCACGGCAAGCGGCGTGGTGAGCATGGGCGCGGCGGGCGCGGAGCGCGAGATCACCAATGTGGCGCCGGGCAGCAATGCGACCGATGCGGTGAACGTGAGCCAGTTGCAGTCGCTGGCGGGTGTGGTGACGAATACGGTCAGTGCTATCTCGTCGCTGTCGACGGGGTTGAGCACGACGAATAGCAATGTGGCTTCGTTGTCGACGTCGTCTTCGACGGTGGAAAGCTCGCTGTCCACAGGTCTGTCGACGACGAACAGCAACGTGGCGTCGTTGTCGACGTCGTCTTCGACGGTGGAAAGCTCATTGTCCACGGGTCTGTCAACGACGAACAGCAATGTGGCGTCGTTGTCGACGTCGTCCTCAACAGTGGCAAGCTCCCTGTCGACTGGCCTGAGCACGACGAACAGCAACGTGGCCTCGCTGTCGACATCGGCTTCGACGGTAGAAAGCTCGCTGTCCACAGGTCTGTCGACGACGAACAGCAACGTGGCTTCGTTGTCGACGTCGGCTTCGACGGTGGAAAGCTCGCTGTCGACGGGTCTGAGCACGACGAACAGCAATGTGGCCTCGCTGTCGACGTCGTCCTCGACAGTGGAAAGTTCGTTGTCGACTGGCCTGAGCACGACGAACAGCAATGTGGCTTCGCTGTCGACGTCGGCTTCGACAGTGGAAAGCTCGCTGTCGACTGGCCTGAGCACGACGAACAGCAATGTGGCTTCGCTGTCGACGTCGGCTTCGACAGTGGAAAGCTCGCTGTCGACTGGCCTGAGCACGACGAACAGCAATG
>NZ_VWWM01000097.1:0-15765 GCF_011752945.1 Paraburkholderia sp. Cy-641 | reverse complement strand
CTCATCAGGACGAGGTACGGAGCGGCAAAGCTCCACTCCTCGTCCGATACATCTGTTGGGTACGGTTTGCGTTCTGGCATTGCGCCAGGTTACCAGGTTTGGCACAAAGTGCCTAACACGCTCTAAGATATTATGGGCATAAGTGAAAACAGCGCCGAGTCATTCTGAGCGCAAAGTCAATGGTTGGACGGGGGCTTTATGCAGCAAAGACGTTTTCCGGCAACACCTGCGGTAGTATTGAAATTGCCGAGCGGCTACTGTCGCGCCTGCCGCTTAGCAGCCCCCTGACCGGAGGCGCAACATGTCGATGCGACTTCGGTTCCTGCTTGACACGAATGTACTGATTCCGCTTCAGGACACGTACCAGGTTTTGGAAAGCAATCTGGCCAACTTCGTTAGGCTCGCCGGATTAGGTGGTCAAGCACGTAGACGGGATCGACGAGAACCAGCGCGCTTTAATCGCCGCTGTCTCGCGCATCCGAGCGACAGGCAGGACGCTCTTGCTTGATGGACATTTTGTGCTGCGCGGTGGCGATGGCGAACCGGTGTTACTTGCGCCAGAGGTCTTTCGTGACTTGGGGTGTGTGGGCGTGGTGCTCCTTGAGGCGAGTGTCGAACAGATTGCGCCGCGACTACAGGCTCGCGGAGATGATTCATGGACTTTGCTGCAAATCGCACGCTTCATCGCAGAAGAGAGCAAGCACGCAGAACGTGTGTGTTCGCATCTGAACGTTCGATACCGGAAAATCGAATCGCCGACTCCCGCATACTTCGATGCGACGGTATCTACCCTCTTGGAATCGTAGCTAGTGCTGCAGAAAGCGCAGCAGGGCTACGTGTATAGCCGTCGATCTACCGGCTCGTTTTCCAGCAGCTTAGCCAAAAATCCCGTGCAATTCCCGGGTCGTGGACAATTAACACGTTGCACTCATCGACCGGCTACCTCAAATGAGCCCAGGTACAATCAGATAAGACTCGAGATCAGATGGCAACCACAGCTGACACGATGGCCGTGTCGAGCGATCGGAACCCCGTTGTCGGTCATCGATTCATCACCTTCAATTATGAGGTTAGGTTTGACGTCAGGATGACGCGGGCATGACACCTCGTCGCCTTTTCGCGAAACAAGTCTGCTATCAAAATGCATTGTCGGCGAACCTGTAATTACTTTGCCGCCATGGTCGGTATCATCACCAACTCGAATAAGATTCATCATCTTTGTTACTCCGGCGTGTAGGGCAACCGATCCGAATTAATTAATCTTGCGATGCTGCCGTTGGCGCGAAGCCAGACCCAAGAACCACACTCAATGTGAGTCCGAGCGACCCACCGCTTGTAGCGGGAGTAGCATCCGCATCTATTTCGGAAGGTTGCCACTGCCCCAGTGTCGCGACTTCGTTGTGAACGCTCAAACTTTACCTTGCAGCGAGATGCTTCGCGCCAAGCTCCGAATGCTCTATCGATCCTTATGCTGCTTTCTGTTGACGACGTTAGAGATCACTTGTAACGGAAATAGTAGCGGCCGAAATTCGATAATGTGTTTTCGCGCCGATTAGCGCGCGATGTCGCACGGAGATCTATAACCTCAACGTCGGGCCAACCATAGGTCTTGAAGACCGTCTCCGCGATACGTACGAAGCCCATTAATTTCCGTGCAGCTCTATAGAAGAGCACACAGAACATAAGGAAACCACCGATGCCGATTGCGCCGAGCATTAGAAAGAAGGCCAACGCGTCTCCGCCAAAGCCGCCTCCGGCGAAATAGAACATGAGGGAAAACAGCGGGAAAATGATGCAGAACGCCCACAACATCATCCTCGTCATGTTTCGATAGTGAGCTTTCCGACCTGCAGTTGCATGCGGATACACGGCCACGATATCGTCCCCGTCGCGCTTGACTGAGTATGCGATATAGCGGTCAGTTCCCACTTGCTGTGCTACGACTTCGACGCTGTCGCCGTTTCGCATTGGCATCATCCAAAGCCAACCCTGGACCTGCTTGCCATCAAGCTCAAATTGGACCCAGTCAGCTTCCTCGTCGGAATTCGCCGTCATGTTCAGCAGACCGATGCCGGCCGCTCCCATTCCCATGGCCGAGGAGCCTAGTGCCGCAGCGCCCACGTGCTGCTGTTGCACCTGGGTGAGAACGAAGCTATGACTGCGACGGGAGCGCTCCAGGTTGGAGAGCGTTCCCCGTAGCAGGATGGTGGACATTTGCGGTTCAGTTGTTTTCATCAAAGCTTAGCCATTGCGTCAATAAAGTCCTTGTCCTGCAGCGCCGAATCTGTGTAACGCTTGACGCTATGATCTGTGACCCTGAGGATGGTCTCCCGACCAGTGCCAAACGCACTACGCGAACACCATGCTTCCAGTGCATCCGGTGTCAGCCAATCTGCCAACCACTGGAGCACGAGAAGGCCGATCGTAGCCTCCCAGCCAATCAACATACCCACTGCGCGCAAACCAGCAACAATCGCAAGTCGTTCCGAAAAGGTTTCCACCCCCGCCATTATTGCTTCTGTGCCGTAGCGCGCAGCTAGCTTCTTAAGTAGCGGAGCTGCGGTGCTGGTGGCATCGATCAGCAAGGCCGTACCTGAAACAAAGCCACCCAGCGACTTAAGGCCCAAAAAGAACAGGACGTCATATTGATCTTTCTTGGCAGCATCCCGGGCATTTTCTGCGTCCATCCAGGTGGAGACGAACGTACCAAAACCACTCAACGCTCCACCGGTCAGCTTCCAGCTTTGCGAACGTATCGAGTTCTTCAGCGTCGCATAATACGGCGACATGGCGATCGTGATGACTGAAGAGCACAGTGAAGCACCCGACTGAAACAACTTGAGCGTTGTATCCTTGTCCGGCGCGCCAGTCACAAGTTTGTAGAAATTGACGGACTCAAGCAGCGCGGCCACAACCGCAATCCGCCCTGTTCTTAACTGCTTTGCACCATCGTCCGTGAGCTTGACCTTGTCCCAAACGTCGTACAAAGCCTGCGTCGCATTGGGCGCGCCGGCGGGCGCTGGACTTCGCAGAAGTGAGCGCGTCTTTAGAAGACGTTGAATGGTTTCGAGCCGACTGGCGTTTTCAAGCTCGGCTTGCTTGCGCACCAGCGCCATCGCATCCGAGTAGGAGACACCTGATCGCTGTAGAAGCACCGACTGGATGATTTTCTCGCCAACATAATCGCCGAGCTGATTGACCTTGAATTTCGCGAATATTGCATCACCAACGGTAATACCGAATTCGTCCGCTTTAAGACGGCGGAGCAGTCCACCAAGCGGCGTGATTTTCTTCGGATCGGTTTCAAGTGCCAGACTGGACAAATTTTTGTAGTAGCCGTTCAGCTTTCCGGCCGATGCAGCGGTACTGAAAATCAGGTTGACCGCGCTAGACGACGGCACGCTCCCTTGGGCCTGGGGAATTGTCAGCGGCGTGTTCTTTTGGGCCTGTGCCGTCTTCAGTACTTCGGCGAGTTCGCGACGCGCATCCATTTGATTCATGGCGATCACCCGCCAGACGAGGCTGGTAGGCAGCGTCGGATTCCATTGGGTGATCAATCCGTCGAGAATTGTCCGTCCCCTCGGGGTGGAAGCGAGCCCAACGATCGCATCGGAAATGACGACCTCGAACGCGAGACTTTCGCGCATATCGCTGGATTCATAATCCTCAAGCGTGTCTATCAGCAGCTTCGCGCTTAACCACTTCCCGACATCCTCACTACGCACTTCCTGCAGATCGAATACCGCCGAGCGCAACGCTTTGTAGTTTGTTCTGAAATTCTCGATGTCTGGACGTTTGAGTCGCGCTTCGTACGTTGACCAATTGCTGTCGGTCATACGCGTAAGATTTCGATCGTGAGAACCCGGCTGCGCTTTCGAATAGGCGCGTGCCTCATTCATCACCTGATCGCGATAGTTACCCGTATAGGGAACGCTCGAGCTCGCGCTACCTGCGCTGCTTTGTTGTCCAATCTGGATCAGTCGGGTCTGATAGCTACCGGGAACATTGTTGGCCGACATCCAGTTCAGATCATCGTAGTACGCATTGATCTGAGACGCACGCGTTGGATCGGCGCTAGCTAACGCGCGAGCGCGTTGGGCCGCGAGCGCTGTTTGTGCCCCTGGCCGGCCGAGCGCAGTCATCTCATGCGCTTGCTTGGCCATGCTTTCCTGATTATTCAGCGCTTGCTCTGTGCGAGATTTAACGATCTTATGCGCGGTGTCGATGTTGTGCAGCGCGTTAACCTGCAAGGTGCGCTCAGTCATGGCATATTGGTCCAGCCACGATACGGGATCTGTGCGGAAACCGTTCAGCTCGTGCACATTGCCGATACCATCCCACAACGCGAGCAGCATAGGTGGATACTGCGGCTTTTCTCCCCCCCCGCCGGCGTTCGCCCCCCCTGCGCTTTGTTCGATTGTCCCAATGTTCTTCATCAGTTTGACAAGCGACTGGCTGGCCGACGCAGGTGACGCCTGCCTGACGTGCAACGGGTAGCGCGTCACTTCTTGTTGCAGCCAGTCAGTTTTATAGCCTCCCTTCTCGTCACTAAACTGCTGTTTCTCGTCAGGCAAGCTCAGGAGCTTGGGATTGAATCCTGGCATGTATTCGATCACATCATCGATCGCCTGTTCGGTTGCAACAATCGCGTGCCCTTGTCCATCTGTCGGGGTGCCGATCCATTGGGATGGCTCGATCCATTGCATCCGCGCTTTACGAAGTGTCTCGTCCGATTTGTAACGGTCGAAGACTTCCGGACGCCATGCGTGCTCCGAAAACGCGATAAAGACCTTGCCCGTACATTTGTCAGGCCGCTCGATCGCGATCATGTCCATGGGAACGCAGATGCTTTTTTGAGCGCAAGCTGGATGCGTGGTGGGGATGCTTGGTAGCGGCAGTCCCTGCTTCCATAAACGACCGTCCTCGGTAACGTTGTAGGCTTCCCAATACTGATTGCCGCGCGCGCCCACTTCGTAGAAGAGATATAGCCAGCCTTCGCGCAACGTCCGCAGCCCGTACTGGTGCTCCTTGAGTCCGACGTCAGTGACGCGGGCACCAGTAATACCTGCAGGGATCTTGGCCTTAACCGTCTTGGGCAGAACGGTATAGCGCACAGGCAGGATCGGCAGCCCGTTTTTTTCGCAATTTGCACACTTTTGGTTGTTCGTAGCCATACGTTCTCTTCGTGTCGAATTCAAGCTGTCCGCGAATCTTATTTAGCGGGATGCCGAAGCGACCAGCCGGTCGTACCAGTCGCCTTGCTGAATCTCGGTGATTTCGGTGGAGGTCAAATCGCTGATAGCGGCCGTATAGAAATCGTCCGGGTCCTTCCGGCTCAGAATCTGAAGCACCTTGGGGTGCAAATCGAATTGCGGGTGCCAGGCGAGGGCGTGGCCGATGAATGCAATCTGGTCGTCCCGGTCCAGCAGTCCGTAACCGTCCGCGCGGGCTGCTGCTGCGATGGCTGTTTCTACCTCGACCGGTTTCGGCTGGCGTCGAATCGACAGCGCATGCAGTGCAAGCGCTCGATTGATCAGTCCGTGTCGATGGATTTCCTGCCACTGTTCGGTCGTGAGGGACAGGTCGGTCCGCGATTGCGCGACCGCGGTGTAGGCGATCGGTTTGGCGCACGCATCGAGGGCATGCCACGTCGTCACTGGGCCCAGCAATGCCTGCTGCTGGCCGCCGGACAATATCGGCCATATCAGGCCAAGCGCACGTGCATCATAAAATCGCAAAACACACGGACGCCCTTGTTCGTTGTATTGAAGCGCGTGGCGAGACCAATGTGCTGCTACCTCATTCAACGACGCGGAAGTGGCCAGCCAGCCGCCAATGCGCTGTCCTTGCCCCTCGGCCATCGATTCCGGGTGTCTGTCCTCGAACGCTAGTCGGACGCTTTCAGCCAGCAGCGCGACCCCCTGAGGCGTCGCCAGATCTAACGGAAGGAAATATGGGCGGTGCGCCTCGGGAAACGCCTCATGATCGATCTCTACGATAGTTCGAGGCAGTTTTGAAAACGGGTGCTCGTCGTCCTCATCGTCGAACAAGCCGCTCTGGCTTGGGTCAACCGCGAGCAAGCAACGCATGTCCCGATGTCGGTTGAAATAGGCGCACAGCGCGGCGACCATGTCACCTATCGCTGTCGCATTATCGAGCTTTGCCGATTCGGCCATACCTTCAAGCCGACCCGTTTCGCGGGAATTGCGATCGTCCATATTGGTCACTCCAGCACGATGCTAGACGCGCTGTCGGCGGAGGCTGTTGCCGTCTTCCACGAACATCCTTTGGGGACGCCCGCGAGGGGAGTTGGCAGCCGCATCGACGCTGCGCCCGGCTTGTCCCACGAAGCACACTTCTCGAGAATCTGGCCACTTGTCCCGTTCTCGATAAGGTCCGCCGTGATCTTGATATACGAACCGCCTGCACCGATCCATATCTCCTTGTCGGCCGACAGCACAAGCCGCCCGCTGGAGCTTGTAATCGTCACGTCCTTAAGCGCCGCGAGTTTCATCTCATCGCTCTGCGCCTGTATTTCCAGCTTCCCCTTCGCGGCAAACAGCTTTATCCCCGCGTTCTGTGCGAACAGACTGATCTTCTCCATTACGCTAGCAACGAGTGATTTGCCAGCGGCCACGTGTGTGGTTTTGCCACTCACTATGTTGACGTGCTGGTTCGCCGTAATCTGCGTCGAATCCTGCGTCGACAAGCCCATGCCCGCTGGACTTGCCACGAGCATGATTGGTGTCGAGAATCCGTTGGCATTGCCCGTACCGCCGCCTGCCGTATGGCCACCGCCGCTGGTCGCGCCGGCGACACTGTATTGAGTTGCATCAGTGAATTTCTTGAGCGCGTCCTGTCCCTCTTCAAGACTTTCCGCCTGATTCGCCGCGCTCGCCTGTGACGCCAGCTCGACGACACTTTCAGCACTTGCCAACTGTTCGGACGCTGACGTTACATTTAACGGTTGATTCGTGCTTGTCTGATGTGTCGACACGAATAGTCCTTGACCGGCGCGTATTGCGCCATACGCATCCGATTTGAGATCGAAGCCGTTGCCAAGGAACGCACCGCGGGTGTTATCAGTGTGCTGGACAAGATAACCGAGATGTAAGTGCGACTGATATTTACTTGAATACAGATGCACGCGATTCTGCTGCGTGGAGTCATCCATCACGAGCTGATTAAAGCCGCTGCCTGCATACTCTTTCGAACGATAGCCCGATAGCAACCCGTTCGAATGCCATTGCGGCTTTGCTCCCCCGTTATACAGGCGCGAAGTCACCACAGGTCGGTCACAATCGCCGCCAATATGGTCGATCAGCACCTCTTCGCCAATGCGCGGCATGTGCACTCCACCATACCCGTCGCCTGTGTCCGATTGTGCAACACGTACCCAGCACGAAGCCCGTTCATCGCTGCCACTGAGACGGTCCCAGATGAATTGCACCTTGATGCGGTTTAGCTCATCCGTGTAGACCTCTTCACCTTGCGGCCCCACTACGATTGCGGACTCCAGATGCGTCTGCGGTTTCTTGTGTTCGAACGGGCTGTGATAGGGCACGCTGGTGCGCTGCGCCTCAATTTCCGTCAGATAGAAACCCTCGGAGCCGTCAACGTGTGACACCTTGAATGCGCTGTCGCCGGTGTGACCCGCACGGACCTCTTCGACAGTCATTTGCAAGCTATGCGGAAACACTGCCCCCTGTTCGGCGACTGGCAGGTTGTTGACGATCACCCAGACTGTCTCGATCACCGCGAACTCCTTCTGGTTCGCCTGATCCGGGTCGTGGTCTGGATGGCCGCTCAGAACAAAGCGGCGCCCAGCGTCAATTCCGCGCACGCCTCCTGTGCCGTGAAAACGTTTGGCGCGCGACTCCCACTCCTCCATGCGAATTCCCGACAGTTGATCGCCTCGGTCCTGCTTTGGATAGGTGTACGCACCAGTGTATTCATAGACCTCGGCCTGCTCGGGCAGAGTGCCCTGATTGGGCATAGTCGGTACGCTGGTGCCTTTTGGGTTGAACTGGGTCGCGGGGCTCTTGTAGTCAAACGTGCGGGTCGTTAGCGTCGTACTCTGCAGTGTGCGGGTCGCCGACCACTGGGTCAGCGCATCGGTTTCGCTGCCCGTACCTGCTCGGTAGAACGTCACTGTCTCCGGTGATAGCGCATCAAGCGTCTGCAGCCGGTCGGTGACCAGGAGCGTATGAGATTTGCCGTCTTGTGCCTGCTGCCAGAACCCGAACAACCCTTCGGACTCGAGCAGCCGATGTACAAAGTTCCAATCATCTTCGTCCTGACGGCAATACGAGCGAGACGGAAGGGGTTTTGAAAGCGCGAACTGGAATAACCCCTTCGCTTGCGGATGAGCGTTAAACACATCCGTCACGATGTCGTCGGCTGTTTTATCCTGCCAGATGCGCTGATCGCGGCGGAACTTGAGGAAGTGCATCCACGACGAGAAGCCAAGCTGATAGCTGGTTAGCCCACTGTTTGAGCCTAACCGGCGCGCCGTATGCACGTAGCCGTTATGCGGCAGATATGATTTGTCGGCTTGCTGGATCCAGAGCGTCACCGGCTGTGCGATCAGCGTTTTAAGTTCGATGCTGCCTGAGGTGGACACTACGTCGACCGTGAATTCGAAATGTCGTCCGATGCGCGAGCGGCCCACCACCCGCTGCGGCAGGAGCATGTTCGCTCCCAGTGGCGTGTCCAGTTTTAAAAGGCGATCATTTTGCGACAGGCCGCCCGTAATTGTGCTGATCAAGTCCTGCGATCCCATACCGCCTCTTTTTATCGAAAACGCGCCCCCGCATTATCGCGCGATAATACAAAACTTCAGATGAATCTGCCAGCGATCGGAATATTAGAAATTGAAAAACGGTATTTATTTCCTGAATCGTAAGATGCTTTCCGCATATCGGAAAATATTTTCCGGCTCGATTTCTAACCGGTTGCGACTCGGCTTTGATGGCAATGTGGATCTGATCGAGTGATTCAGGCAACCGGGTTCTTGCCGAACTGGAATCTATCAAATCGACTCATTAACGATGCAAGTGGCTTGGATCCCGCCTGATATCTGTCATTCCGGTCGATGCAGTATTTGTTGCATGTTTCGCACATGTCTCCCTTTATTCAAAGATTGTCATTTGTATGCAGGCGCCAGATTCGATTGACTGCGACCAATGAAACGCCCGCTCCGTCGGCAATTCATGGGGGGAGCAGGGAGGAAAAAACGCAGATGAAAAAATTTGGTGCCAGTTAATCAAAGTTGCACCAATGTGTACGTCTGCAGACAAGACAGCACCGACGCCCCCTTTGCGAGTGGAAGATTGGGGACGTCTTGCTCGTAGGCATCAATCGGGCTGCAGTGTTAAAAATCCAACCTTTGCGAAATTGGATAAGTCATGCCTTAACCATCCCGGTAGTGCTGGCTATAACATACGGTGCTTTGACGCACTCACGAAAGAGGCATCAGCGGATACGAATGCAACCTACGAAGAGGTCATGAAGTCGATCCCGCGAGGAAATGAAAACCGCGATCTACTTGATGCCGACGTGAACGCAGAGGTCAATGCCGAGCGGTTTTTCAAACTTGAAAAAGAGACTGGCACGAATTGGCTACCGCTGCCGACACCGGGTCATTGCAATATGTTGCATCCGGCGTATGCAAAATGCATGCGCGACCAGGGAGCCGATAACCAATCCCAACGGTCCGCTGGGTTACATGCTGTAGAGTTCCAAAGGAAACCCACCGGCTAGATAAGGGCGGTGAATTGCTGCCGTTCAAACGACGACGTCTCGACAAATCGTTTCGAACTCGGCGAGCAAGTCCAGCTGACGTCGCCGCAGATATTGAGCCAGCAGTTCGTTCTCCAGGAGTCTGGTGAGATACGTGTGCGGTCATGTCTGGCATATAGCAACTAACGCGGGCCTGTCGCACCTCCTGAGCAAGAGCCGCAAATGACAACATCGCAAGGTTCTGGTGTGCCGCCGGCGGGCAGCATGGGCGACGAAGTACGCGCCGAACTGCTCTGCTACCTGGTGGTGGCGCAGCTCGTCGCCCGGGTGCGCACTGGCGAATGGCTACGCACGGATCATCTGGTCGAATCCGGACGGATCTGGTGCAAAGTAAATGGAGCGCATGTTGACTGGCAGAAACGCATCCCGCTCGGGCAGATGGCGGCCGAGCTCGCCCCGAAGGTGATGGACAGGTTCGGCCTCGTGAGGGAGCGATCCCTAGCGCCGCTCTTTATCGACGGCTGGATGCTCGACTACGGGGCGTCCTCGCGGAAGGCATGACATATCCGGTGCCTGCACACATTAGTGCTAGCGCTTTTTCGTTCGAAATCAAGGTGGACGCGACCTTGCCATTCGCATCTTGCGCCGCGCGCGTTCAACCCTTTCGGTGAAGAATGCAACTCACTGAAGCGGGAGTTTACGTATTGATCGCGAGCTGTTTGTGATCGAGCGAGATTGTGGCGACGATGGATTCAAATTCGGAAAATAGATCGGGCTGATGTCGCTGCAAATAATCACGCGCGGACTCGTTCTCGAGAAGCTTGGCAAGGTAACCTTTGGCAAGCACAAGGTTTAGCACGTCCTGACCGTAGGTCTGTTCCACAAGCCTGTACTGCTCCTGCAGGTTGGTCATCTCGGACTCCATCTTCAGCATTTGCTCGGAGCTGATTCCTGTTAGCTTCTTGGGCTTCTTACCGGCGACAAGGCCAGAGGCGGGCGTTGCAACAAGAAGCGCCTCGGCGTACCTAACAGTTACGTTGTTCGCCGCAACCATCAGTTCCACGCACTCAACCTGCCGCGTCGGTTTCATTTTCCGAAGTGCCCGTGACAGCTCTGGTGAGAACTGACGGTCCCCGAGTAGTTCGGCTGCCTCCGCACAGATCCCGTCGAGGAGTGACATTTTTTTCACGATGGAAGTCACGTCCACTGCAAGCGCTCTCGCGAGGCGTTCTGGAGAGACACCTCGTTCGATTACTCTACGGATCATGTAGTGTTCCTGAATAGTAGGGAGTCTGTTCACGTGATTGTTGTATGTGTAGCTTTCGTCATCTGTAGCAATCAGACACGCAGCTTCCGGAAATCCAAGTTCACGCATGGCGAGCAAACGCAAATGACCGTCGAGGACAACATGCTGTCCGGAGGCTTTATCTGCAGGAGTCACTGACAGCGGCTCGATAAGCCCGACTTCCTGTATGGACGCCTTGATCTGCTTGAACTTACCCGACCCGAAGATGGTCGCCGCCAACCTTCTTGACGGAAGGATGTCGTTCACGGGTACCAACAAGGGCTCAGGAATGAACGCAAGTGTAACGCCCGTCATACGGGGCTCCCGCTGGACCAAACACGCTCAGAGAGATATTTGGGTAACGTCGCCAGCCCCTCTGCACGCAAGAGATTGATGAAATTTTCATCGGTGTACAGTTTCCGAAGCGCACCCACAACGAAAACCAGGCGCTGCTGCGCGAACTCGGCTTTTCGTACCATGGCTTTTTGGCGCGCAACCTCCGTTTGATATGCGCGCAGGAGGCTTGAGGTGGTCACCTCGGTAGTCCTGGGTGACATGATCCGGTTGGCGGATCGTCCGAGCGTTTTTCTTCGCTCTATGATGCGCCGAGCTGCCATCAAGGGCTTGCCACGCAATGTTCCTGATTCGTACGCTTCCTGAAGTGCTGCCTGAACAGCTGCATCGTTGTCGCCAGCACCGGCGATCATGAGTGCAGCGGTCAGGGAAATACGACCGGCTTCCACCGCTATCACCAATCTTTCCTCATCCTGATGAAGCAGCCTTAAGATTCCGGCAACGTAGTCCGGTTTCAGCCCGGTTTTCTCCGCAATTGCTCTGGCGCCGTAGCCGTGCTCCTCTAACCGTCGAATACCAGCAAGTAGCTCAAGCGGACGATAGCAGCGCCGGGCAATATTCTCAGCGAGGCTCATGATAAACGCATCTTCGTCGCTGACATTAACGACTAGCGCGGGGATAGTTGCCTCACCGAGTGACTTGTACGCCTTAAGCCGACCTTCGCCGCACACGAGGAGGTACTTTTCTGCGTCGTCGACGCCGGTGCGTGGTGTGACCTTGATGGGTTTCTTCAGGCCAACGGCCTGGATATTTTTAACGATCTCGCCAAACGTATGGCTGTTCCGCTCCCGTGGATTGATAACTTCGATCTGGTCAATCGGGATCATCCGGATTTCGTCAATCTGCTGCGGGCGGTTCACGCTATTCTCCTCAACCTTGCGCGTTCAGCCATGCCGTAGAGATATTCAAGCGTGTCGAACCGGTAGCTTTCGAACTCGATGGGGTTCCGGTCGGCAAGGCGAATTCGAGGTTGACCGAAATCGAGACGCGGTAGCAGGTAGTAGTCAAGTGCGGCCGAATTGTCGTGATTTAGCCGTACGGCGACCGTGATGTCAGGCAGCAGGCTCGTATCGAACCTGATCTTCCAGTGATTGTGAGTTGCCACCTGTGTCTGGCATCGTGCAAGTACTAGGCACGCGGTGAACTCTTCGTTAACGGTAAGGAGGTCTGTGGCTGGATCGCGCCTGACGGCTCCTCCGAGGTCGGCGATCTTCCTTTCAGTTTGCGCGACGATTCCTGGATGCAACTGTCGGAGAAAACGGTTTGTTTCGATATAGCGATAGTCGCGACCAGGTGTGAAGCCAACAGTTTGATAGGCGCGAATAAGACTACCGAAGCGGTACATGTAAACGGACGTCGACGGCATGCCTTCCGTCTCGTCGATCACGACGCCCGACAGGTACCCACGGTTGCGATACAGATTGCGGAGCCGATCAATCAACTCTTCGTTTGAATACCGCCGAGCGCGCGCCCGCATAATCCCTTGGGCAGTATAAAAGGTCTCGCTTGCGACAATTGACTGAAACGCGCCGTCTTTTCGAATCCACATGTCTGGCGTGTTTGTTACGCGCATCTGCTTGAGTTTGAAAGAAACGCGGTTATAGACGTTGTTTCCAATGTACTTTTCGTTAGTCAACACCTCCCGTACGGTAGCTCTCGTCCATTCACGGTCAAGGTCTGTGCGTACGCGCATGCCGTTAAGGCGAGCGGCAATTTCATATTCGTTGAGCGACTCTTCAATGAACCATGTGTAGATAAGGTTGACGATGCGGGTCTCGCTGTCAGGGCCTGGTACCAGAATGACTCGATCCGTCTGCAGACACTTGTGCTCGCCTCGATTTAGTGCCCCCTTCATTAAGCCGTGTTGGTCGATCAACACTCTACGCAGGCCATAGCCTGCTGGCCCCCCTTGCCGGAATCCCAGTTCGATCAGCCGGCACTGGCCTGCAAACACCTTCGCCGAGAGCTCCCGGCTGTATTCGCCGGCCATCGCACGCTTTACTCCTTTGACGATGGTCGAGACCGGTGAACCGTCATTCTCGAACTGCTCTGCGCAGTAGGCGACATGAATGCCAGCGCGTCGACAGATGTATTCGTAGTAGGCGCTTTCGTCTGCATCCTGGAATCGTCCCCAGCGGCTCACGTCATAAACAAGAATTGCCTGAAAGTCGGCGTTACCACCTTCTACGTCACGAATCAGTTGCTGTAGCGCCTGCCGCCCGTCGATCCTGAGACCACTTTTTCCTTCATCAGCATACGTACGTACGATCTCGATCCCATGGCGGGTTGCATACTCCCGGATTTTGTCGCGCTGGTTTTCGGTCGAATACTGCTGATGCTCGGTCGACATCCGCACGTACTCGGCGGCCCGCACCATCGGAGCCTGTCTGCCAGCTACATCGCCTCTGCTGTCGGGTGCCATGGTCCTGCTCCAGGCAGAATCATTCCCTCTCTCCGAAGCTGCCGGCGCGGTCACGTCGACCATGGCAGATCTCTACTTTAAAAAAACTACATCGCGGATCGCGTCCGACGATCGGTTGAGAGCGGGTACAGGTAGAAAAGTAGCAGGCGCAGCGCAGTTGTCGATCACATCATCTCTTTGCAATCAGGAGCCGGTGACCCACCAGGCGGCGATAGCACGGTGAGATGGACGATGCACGCGTTCATCTTTGCAATCCTGACCTCGGACATGCGGCGCAATATGTAGACGCCCGAGGCCAAAGGCGGGGCGATCTGGGACGCGTCCATGTTTGCAACCATGAGTGAACGTTGCCGTGCGTTTCGCTCGCGTTGCAAAACGGCATTTCTTTCGCGATAGGCAGGATGGGTCGCTCGGTATTGCCGCCAGTAGTCCGGATGGCGCGCGCGCCAGCTTGCCTGTGCGCGATGCTGGTTTTCGCGATAGTCCTCGTCGGCGCGCATGTGCTGGCGCTGCCAGCGCCGGCGTCGCTCCCGCTGGCAATTCGGGGCCGAACAATAGCGTTGATTTGGGACGTGGGACAGGGGATGGAAGAGGCTGCCACAGGCGACGCAACGGCGGGCGTAATTCATCACGCGCTCCATACGTGGGATAGCGATCTGGAGCACGTTGGCAGCCGGGCGTCCAACCCGCCCGAAATGCGCTGATGTGTAGTCAGCGACGGCGACGAGCGCTCAATCAGCGCGTTTTTTGGGCGGGTGACTCAGTCTAACGAATTCGCGACACAAATCCGGGCAGTCCAACTAATTCAGTTCGGGTGTGGAGCACAATCCGTCCGAAAAAGTTAGCAAGTTATTGATTAATAAGGGAGGCCAGTCTAACGAATTCAGTCTCCCTTCACAGCCGTCGAGCGCTGCGGACATGGTCTATCCGCGTGACACGGTGCTTGCGCCATTCGCGGCGGCCGCCTGCAGACATTCGAGACAAAGTGTGGACGAGGGCGCCGGTGTATCCGCCACGGCCACACCTGCGGAGCCGGAACCACCACCGGTCGACTGTGTGGTCGGACTGCTGGAGAACAGTTGGGTACTTGCCTCAATGACCGCGCCGCACGAGAGCTTGTCACCGTGATATGCGAGTGGTCGGCCATAGACGACCGTCTGTGGCGCCTGACTCGTAACGATGGGAAATGACCCGCCGCACTTCGGGCAGGGTACCCGCTCGTTGTTTTCCGCGCACGCGACGCGGTTTAAGATTGGCAGTAGCCATGGTCAACTCCTTTGCTGAGTTGGTTGTGGTCAGCGGGCGGTGAGTGCTCCAACACTCATCGCCCGCGCTTCGTTTACGGGCCGGATTCTCCTGTTATTGCATTCCTCAAACGGTCTGCGCGTCTGCTTTTCCTGAACCGCAACGCGCTCAATCGCATCAACTACTCGCTTCCTCAAACCCAGTCCGCCAGGCACTTCGCGTACTCCGATCCTCTGCTGCTCTGATATTCGCGACACAGTCTGAAACAA
Source organism: Paraburkholderia sp. Cy-641 (assembly GCF_011752945.1). Lineage (NCBI taxonomy): Bacteria > Pseudomonadati > Pseudomonadota > Betaproteobacteria > Burkholderiales > Burkholderiaceae > Paraburkholderia > Paraburkholderia sp. Cy-641. The sequence goes on along the minus strand of NZ_VWWM01000097.1, from coordinate 449 downwards.
ATATCGCTATGTTTAGTCGTGGCTCGCGTTCATCTTGATCCAAAGTTCATGCATCGGCTAACGCGGGTTGGGTGAAGCCGAATGCATTACGCAACGCAGCCAAGCTGCTCGCGAAGTTGCACGTTGAAAACCAGGGTGGTGAATCAATACAGTACCACGGTGGGTATCGCAAAAAGGCCTATTTACAAGGGTCTAAACCAAGGTTTTTAGGCGGAACTCCACCGACCCCAACCGTCCGCACTCACCATCCAACGGCAGCCCCAATCCCCCTTCACCCAACCCCAACTTATCCACATCCCCCTCTGGACAACTTCTGTAAATCTGGAGTTGACCCTGCAATCCCGGACACAGCCTCACACTAAGGTTGCTGAATCCATCGAGCGCCGAAACTCGCGAGGCGAGCGGTATTTCAGCGCGCTATGGGGATGCTTCTCGTTGTAATGCTCGAA
>NZ_VWWM01000096.1:0-15851 GCF_011752945.1 Paraburkholderia sp. Cy-641 | reverse complement strand
GCGCTGGCCGCGGCCGCATCGCTTGCGGCCGCCGCGGCGCTCGCCGCTGACGGCGCCGCCGCATGCGCCCTTCGGCCGCTGCGATCGCCGTCGATTTCGGCCAGCAATTCGAGGTTGGTCGGCAGATCTTCGCCGCCCGTCCAGTGGGTCACGAGGTCGCCCGAGAAGAACACCACGAAGTCGCGCTGCTGCACCACGGCGGTCGAGCCGCGCTTGAAATAGAACACGTAATCCCAGCGATCCGCGTGGAACATGTCTGTCAGGAGCGGCGTGCCGAGCAACTGGCGCACCTGGGCGCGCGTCATGCCGGCCTTCATCTGCTCGGCCATTTCGTGCGAGACGAAATTACCTTGCACCACCGTAATCCGATACGGCGTGATGCTCTGGGCGATGCGCTGGGTCACGCTGTCGTAGGTGGAACATCCGGCAAGAACCGCGACAGTCGCAACAGCGATCAAGGTACCCCGCATGCGGCTCCCCCGGTAGATCAATTGAGATTTTGAAATCATTTCACTCACCGTGCGGGCCCGCTTGCGAGCCGCGCTTCATTCCATCGAAGATGACCAGAACGGCAAAAACACATTACTATGAGAGCCCAGCATTGTACTCTAGGGATCCCTTGTCATGACCAATCCAACCGATCTCAAGAATATCGGGCTCAAGGCGACCCTTCCGCGCCTCAAAATCCTTGAGATTTTCCAGCACAGTCCGGTGCGTCACCTGACTGCCGAAGACGTGTACCGCAACCTCCTGCACGAGGAACTCGATATCGGTCTCGCGACCGTGTATCGCGTGCTGACGCAATTTGAGCAGGCCGGCCTGCTTTCGCGCAGCAATTTCGAATCGGGCAAGGCGGTGTTCGAACTGAACGAAGGGTCGCACCACGATCACCTCGTGTGTCTCGATTGCGGCCTCGTCGAAGAATTTTTCGACCCGGAAATCGAAAGCCGTCAGCAGTCCATCGCGAGGGAACGCGGCTTCAAGCTGCAGGAACACGCACTGGCGCTGTATGGGGCGTGTACGAAGGAGAACTGCCCGCATCGCAAGCATTGATGCGTCGCCGGCCACATGGCGGTAAGTGGCTGGGCAGATCGAAAAAAGACCCGGCAGATGCGAATCTGCCGGGTCTTTTTTCATGCGGCGCGCGGTCTTGCGGCTGCGGCTGCGGCTGCGGCTGCGGCTGCGGCTGCGGCTGCGGCTGCGGCTGCTATTCGACCGTCATTCGGCCACCAGTTCGAGGTTCGTTTCGAACGTGAGCCGCCACGGTTCGGCGAGCTGCAATTCATCGCAATTCGGCTGCTCGCCACCACGGTCGACCACGACGAAATCGCTGACTTCGTCGAGCGCGAGCAGCGGGTGGTGCCAAACCCCCTTCGCATAATTGACGCCCTGCCAGGCATCGGTCCAGAACGCGCGCAGGCGCGCCGGATCGAATTCGCCCGCCGGCGCGACCACCACCAGATAGCGGCACGCGCGCAAGGGAATGAAAGCCTGGCTGCCGAGCGGATGCCGCTCCATCATCGTGACGTCGACGGGCAGCGCGCGCGGCTGCGCGCGAAACAGGTTGACGAGCGGCCGGCCACCCTGCTCCGTCACGTCGACGCGCGCGAGGTCGTGATAGCGCTCGGTCGTGCCGCCGTTGATCGAAAAATGACGCGCGCCGTCGAGTTCGATCACGTCGCCGAACGGGGCGAAGGCCGCGCGCGTCAGGCGCTCCATCTGCAAGGTCTTCATGCGTGCCGCTCCATTCCGTTACGTTAAGTTAAGCGATCTCGCCCCACAGACGCAGGCGCGACACGCCGCCGTCCGGGAAGATGTTGAAGCGCACGTGCGTGACGGGACCGAGCGCGGCGAGCCCGTCCGCGAACGTATGCACGTGATCCATCTGCAGTTTCTGCTCGCCGAGCAGCACCGGCCAGAACATCGCCTGCGTGACGAGCGAATCGTCGGTGCCGCCCGTCACCGAGGCGGCCTGCAGCGAGCAGCGGTCCGGGAAATTGCCCTTGAAGTGCGCGGTGTCCACTTCGATCTTGCGGATCACACCGGGCCGCGCGAGCGCGACGATCGCCCAGTCGTTGCCCGGCTCGCGGCGGCGCCGCGTTTCCCAGCCGTCGCCCATGTTGACGCCGCGGCCCGGCATCAGCATCTGCGAGGCGGGCCCGAAATGCTGGTTGTTCGCGGCGACGAGATACGCGCCGTTTTCGATCGCGGCGAGATCGAGCAGCGTGCCGCGCTCGACGCGCGTCCAGTCGCGCTGCGGCTGGCCGTACACGCGCAGACGCGCAAGCCCGCCGTCCGGATACAGGTTCACGCGCAGATGCGTGAACGCGCGCGCGTCGTTCACTTCGACGTAGTGATGCTGGTTGCCCTGTAGCGTCGTCGCGGGCACGAGCGTTTGCCAGTCGGCGTTATCGGGCGACAGGTCGCCTTCGGCATAGCACGCGTCGATCGACGCGGCCGGCGGGAAATTGCCGGTGAAGTGGCTCGTATCGAGATCGACGCCATGCACGACGCCGGCCCGCGCGAGGCGGATCACGCAGTAGTCGTGGCCGGTCGTGCGCTTGCGGCGCGTTTCCCAGCCGTCCATCCACTTGCCGTGGTCGTCGTATTTGCCGGGGATGAACACCGCCGGCTGCGGGTCGAGCATGCGCTCTTTCGGCGCGAAGAATTCGTCGCTGGCGAGCAGCGCCTTCGCGCCGAGGCGCGGATCGGCGAGGTTCATGTAGCGGCGCGTGAAGGCGGGAGCATTCGGGTCGAGGATCGGAGTCGCCATGATGTCGGTCGGATAACGGAAAGTTCGGTGAAAATGCGGGGGAAAGCCCGGTAACAACCGGCGGATTGCCTGCATCCGCCGGCGCGTGAAATCAGGGAAGTTGCGCAGGCGATAGCGGCGGCTCGTTCGATTGCGCGAGTCGCGCCGCGTCGCGTCGTCGGAAGCACGCGCCTCAAACGGCCGGTGCGTGTTCGGCCGCGCCGGGTTCGGCGAGCCCGTCGTCGACGGCCGGCACGTAGCGCAGCGCCGCGTCGCGGTTCAGCACGCGATGCGCGCGCGCCTTGTCGATATCGTTTTCCCACACGGCGACCACCACCGTCGCGACGCAGTTGCCGATCAGGTTAGTGAGCGCGCGGGCGATGCCGACGAACCAGTCGACCGGCAGGATCAGCACGAGGCCGAGCACGGGAATCGCCGGAATCGCGGAGAGCGTCGCGGCGAGAATCACGATCGCCGAGCCCGGAATGCCATGCGCGCCCTTCGAGGTCACGAGCGACACCAGCACGACGACGATCAGGTCGTGGATCGACAGCGGCGTGTTGGTGGCCTGCGCGATGAAGATGACCGCGAGCGTCAGATAGATCGAGAAGCCGTCGAGATTGAACGAGTAGCCGGTCGGAATCACGAGGCCGACCGTCGAATCCTTGACGCCCATCCATTCGAGCTTGCGCATGATCTGCGGCAGCACGGCATCCGAGGACGCGGTGCCGAGCACGATCGACAGTTCCTCGCGCAGGTAGCCGATCAGCTTGAAGATGTTGAAGCCCGCGAGCCGCATCACGGCGCCGAGCACGACCACGACGAACACGGCGCAGCTCGCGTAGAACACCAGCACGAGCATGCCGAGCTGCTTGAGCGACGCCACGCCGTAGGTGCCGGTCGTGAACGCGATCGCGCCGAGCACGCCGAGCGGCGCGAGCTTGATGATGAAGCCCATCACGCGGAAGAATACCTGCGAGAGTTCGTCGATCAGCCCGCTCACGCGTTGCGCGCGCTTGCCGAGCAGCGACAGCGCCGAGCCGAACAGCACCGAGAACACGAGAATCTGCAGGATGTCGCCGGTCGCGAACGCGTTGAAGGCCGTCTCGGGGATGATCTTCAGCAGGAAGCCCGCGGTGTCCTTCAGGCTCTTCGCATGCTCGGTGTAGGTCGCGAGCGAGGCCGCATCGAGCGCATTGAGGTTCACGTTCATGCCGGCGCCGGGACGCGTCGCATAGGCGAGCAGCGCGCCGATCACGAGCGCGATCGTCGTCATCGCTTCGAAGTAGACCACCGCCTTCAGGCCGACGCGCCCGACCTTGCGCAGGTCGCCCGCGTGCGCCATGCCGCTCACGACGACGCAAAACACGATCGGCCCGATCACCATCTTGATGAGCTTGAGGAAGCCGTCGCCGAGCGGGCGCAACGACTGGGCAAACTGCGGATAAAGCGCGCCGAGCACGACGCCCGCCACGAGCGCGATGACGACGCGGCCAAACAGCGAATTGAAGAATTTCAGCACGGCTTCCTCCTGATAACGGTGTCTCGGTGGCATCTGTTCAGACTGGTCCGACCAGTACTGTTATGGCGAATAGTAGGAAGCCGATATACTTACGTCAAGGATTGATCGAACAGTGTTTACCCGTTGTTTTTCAAGCGGTTTCGGGGCGGATTGCGGAACGCCGCCGTGGCATGCAACGCCCGCCCTGATCGCGTACTAGAATGCCGGTCAGACCGCGCCATCGAGTGAGCCATCATGAAAAACGTCCCGCATACCGTCACCGACGCCGCCATCGCGACCATTCGCGAGCGGATCGAAGGGGGCGTCTATCCAGTGGGCAGTCTGCTGCCGGCGCAGCGCCAGCTTTCCGATGAACTGTCGATCAGCCGCGCATCGCTGCGCGAAGCGCTCTCGACACTCGAAGCGCTCGGGCTGCTCGTGATCCGCCCCGGCAAGGGCGTGTACGTCGAAAGCACCGAGGCGAAAGCGGCGCAATCGTGGCGCTTCGCCGAGCAGTCGTCGCTGCCGGACACCTATCAGATGCGCTACGCGCTCGAAGGCTTCGTCGCGCGCATGGCGGTGCTCGCGGTCAGCGACAGCGACCTCGCCTGGCTCGAAGAAAACGTCGCGGCGATGCAAACCGCGCTCGCCTGCGAGGAACTCGACGAGGCCGCGCGCCTCGACTACGAGTTCCATATGCGGATCGTCAGCATTGCCGGCAATGCGGCGATCGAATCGATCCTGCGCAGCAGCGCGGAGATCATGAAGGAAAGCCAGCGCATGCCGTTCTATCGGCGCGAGCTCGTGCTGTCCACGTACACCGAGCACCGCGCGATTCTCGACGCCCTGCAGGCGCGCGATTCGCTGCGCGCCGGCAAGGCCATCGAAACGCATATTGCGAACGCCGCGCAACGCGCGGGCGTCTATTTCCCGACCCCGTCATCGGCGTAAAAACCGCGGACGAAAAAAAGCCGCTCCAAGGAGCGGCTTTTGCATACAGCGTCAGTGACGACGCCGCTTGCTGCTTACTTAGCCCTTACTTCGCGTTCGCGAGCGCCACCGCCGTGTCCAGCATGCGGTTCGAGAAGCCCCACTCGTTGTCGTACCAGCTCGACACCTTCACGAGACGGCCCGACACCTTGGTCAGCGTCGCGTCGAACGTCGACGAAGCCGGGTTGTGGTTGAAGTCGACCGACACGAGCGGCGCGTCGTTGTAGCCGAGGATGCCCTTCAGCGCGCCTTGCGACGCTTCCTTCATGATCGCGTTGACTTCCTCGACCGTCGTGTCGCGCGCGGCGATGAACGACAGGTCGACGACCGACACGTTGATCGTCGGGACGCGGATCGCGTAGCCGTCGAGCTTGCCGTTCAGTTCCGGCAGCACGAGGCCGACCGCCGACGCAGCGCCGGTCTTGGTCGGGATCTGGCTATGCGTGGCCGAACGCGCGCGGCGCAGGTCTTCGTGATAGACGTCGGTCAGCACCTGGTCGTTCGTGTACGCGTGGATCGTCGTCATCAGGCCGTTCACGAGGCCGATCTTGTCGTTCAGCGGCTTGACCAGCGGCGCGAGGCAGTTGGTCGTGCACGAGGCGTTCGAAATGACCGTGTCCGATGCCTTCAGCACGTTGTGGTTCACGCCGTAGACGACCGTCGCGTCCACGTCCTTGCCGCCCGGAGCCGAGATGATGACCTTCTTCGCACCGCCCTTGATGTGCGCGCTGGCCTTTTCCTTGGTCGTGAAAAAGCCCGTGCACTCCATCACGACGTCGACGCCGAGTTCGCCCCACGGCAGCTCGGCCGGGTTGCGGTTCGCCAGCACGCGGATCTTGTCGCCGTTCACGACGAGATAGTCGCCGTCCACCGACACTTCGCCCGGGAACTTGCCGTGCGCGGTGTCGTACTGCGTCAGGTGGGCGTTGGTCTTCGCATCGCCCAGATCGTTGATGGCGACGATTTCGAGATCGTGCTTCTTGCCGTTTTCGTAGAAGGCGCGCAGGGTGTTGCGGCCGATCCGGCCGTAGCCGTTGATTGCGACGCGAATCGTCATGATTTATCTCCTGATGGCTAAAAAAATCCGTTTATGTTCGCCTGGTCGGGCGTGCAGTTCGGTGCGTTGCCGCGCAGCCGCATGGGGCGCGGCGGCAACGCCTGTGCCGAGCCTGCGCCGGATCAGCCGAGCGCGGCCTTGGCCGTCGCCACCACGTGCTCGACGGTAAAGCCGAAATGCTTGAACAGCACGCCAGCCGGGGCCGATTCGCCGAACGTGTCGATGCCGACCACGCCGCCTTCGAGACCCACGTACTTGCGCCAGAAATCCGACACGCCCGCTTCGATCGCGACGCGGCGCACGCCGTGCGGCAGCACGCGTTCGCGGTACTCGGCATCCTGCCGGTCGAACACGGTCGTCGACGGCATCGACACGACACGTGCCGCGATGCCTTCGCGCGCGAGCGGCTCGACGGCCTTCAGCGCGAGTTCGACTTCCGAGCCCGTGGCGATCAGGATGATCTTGCGCGCGACGATTTCCTCTTGCCAGTCGCGCAGCACGTAGCCGCCCTTGTCGATGTTGGCGATCTGCGCGTCGGTGCGCTCCGAGAACGGCAGGTTCTGACGGCTGAAGATCAGGCACGACGGGCCTTCCTGCTCGACCGCGTGAGTCCACGCCACCGCGGTTTCGACCGTGTCGGCCGGACGCCACGTGTGCAGGTTCGGGATCATGCGCAGGCTCGCGACGTGCTCGATCGACTGATGGGTCGGGCCGTCTTCGCCGAGACCGATCGAGTCGTGCGTGAACACGAAGATCGACGGTGCTTTCATCAGCGCGGCGACGCGCAGCGCGTTGCGGCTGTAGTCCGAGAACGTCAGGAACGTGCCGCCGAACGCCTTGAAGCCGCCATGCAGCGCGACGCCGTTGATTGCGGCGCTCATGCCGAATTCGCGCACGCCGTAGTTCACGTAGTTGCCGGCGGCACGGCCTTCGGCATTCACGCGCACCGGCTTGGCGGCCTTCCAGTTGGTCAGGTTCGAGCCGGTCAGGTCGGCGGAACCGCCGAGCAGTTCGGGCAGCACGGTCGACAGGCCTTCGATCGCCTGTTGCGAGGCCTTGCGCGTCGCCACGGTTTCCGCGCGTTCGTTGGCGCCGGCGATGATCGCCTGGGCCTTCTCCTTCCAGTCGGCCGGCAGTTGCTTCGCGCTGCGGCGCTTGAACTCGGCCGCCTCCGCCGGGTACTTCGCCGCGTAGGCCGCGAACGCCTTGTCCCAGTCGGATTCGAAGCGCGCGCCCGCTTCCTTCGCATCCCATGCCGCATAGACTTCCTGCGGAATCACGAACGGCTCCCACTTCCAGCCGATCGCCTCGCGCGTCGCCGCGATTTCCTTGTCGCCGAGCGGCGCGCCGTGCGAGTCGTGCGAGCCGGCCTTGGTCGGCGCGCCTTCGCCGATCACGGTCTTGCAGCAGATCAGCGTCGGCTTGTCCGACTGTTTGGCCTGTTTGATCGCCGCGTCCACCGCGTCGACGTCGTGGCCGACCACGTTCGGGATCACGTTCCAGCCGTAGGCTTCGAAGCGCTTGGGCGTGTCGTCGTGGAACCAGTGCACCACTTCGCCGTCGATCGAGATGCCGTTGTCGTCGTAGAACGCGATCAGCTTGTTCAGCTTCAGCACGCCCGCGAACGAGCAGGCTTCGTGCGAGATGCCTTCCATCAGGCAGCCGTCGCCGACGAACACGTAGGTGTGGTGATCGACGATCTTCGCGTCGGGCTTGTTGAATTCGGTAGCGAGCAGCGACTCGGCGAGCGCCATGCCGACCGCGTTCGCGAGACCCTGGCCGAGCGGGCCGGTGGTCGTCTCGACGCCCGGCGTGATGCCGTATTCCGGGTGGCCCGGCGTCTTCGAATGAAGCTGGCGGAAGTTCTTCAGCTCTTCCATCGGCAGATCGTAGCCCGTCAGATGCAGCAGCGAGTACAGCAGCATCGAGCCATGACCATTCGACAGGACGAAGCGGTCGCGATCAGCCCATTGCGGGTTCGTCGGGTTATGGCGCAGATGACGCGACCACAGGGCGACGCCGATTTCGGCCATGCCCATCGGCATGCCGGGGTGGCCGGAGTTCGCCTTTTGAACGGCGTCCATGGACAACGCACGGATTGCGTTTGCCATCAGGGAAGTGGGTGCGGGAGACGGGGTCGTCATGTCGAGTCCGGAGACAGAGTCAGGAAGCGGAGCGCGCTTGAGGCCCGGAAGCTCGGCGGCCGGTTCGCTACGGCGCACGATGCGGCGCCAGGAGACGCGAAACGGGCAGAGCAAACGGACAAGGCTGAAAGCGTCACATTCTAACAGAAGGTTAACCCGCCCCCCGACGCGAAAGCCCGCGAGCCGCGCGCTCCGATGCACGCGCCACGGGCACGAGCCGAAGGCGCCCTTTACAATTTCATCGTCCACCCCGCCACGTCCGAACCCGAGCCCGTCCGCCGTGAATCCGCCCCTGCTGTTCCAGCCGAGTCCCGACGCCGTCTACGGCTTTGCGAACGCGCGCCTGATCGAGCGCGTCGCGTCTCCTTATCAGACGATCGAGATCTGGGACACGCCGCAGTTGGGACGCCTCTTCACGCTCGACGGCCGGCCGATGACGTCCGCCGCCGACGAATTCATCTACCACGAATGCATGGTGCACCCGGCCGCGCTCGCGCATCCCGACCCGCGCGCGGCGCTGGTGCTCGGCGGCGGCGACGGCGGCGGCGCGCGGCAGTTGCTCAGGCATCCGGGCATCGAGCGGATCGTCGTGGCCGAACTCGATGCCGAGGTCGTGCGCCTCACGCTCGAGCATTTGCCGGACGTGCACGGCGGAGCGTTCGACGATCCGCGCGTCGAACTCGTGATCGGCGACGCCGCGCAGTACGTGGCTGCGGCCATGTCCACGGCGGAGGGCACGCGTTTCGATCTCGTCGTGTTCGACCTGACGCCGCCCGACTCCCCCGCCGCCGGTCTCTACACACCCGCCTTCTACGCGCAACTCAAGCGCGTGATGAGCGCGGACGCCGCGCTGTCGCTGCATCTCGGCTCGCCGTATTTCCACGCGCCGCGCATTGCCGGCCTGCTCGGCGATCTGCGCGGCGCCTTCGCGACCGTGTGCACGATGAGCACCTTCGTGCCGCTCTACGGCTCGCTATGGATGATGGCCGTCGCGAGCGGCACGCTCGACCCGGCCGCCCTCACCGCCAGCACGCTCGCCGACCGCCTCGCCGCGCGCCGGATCGATGCGCTCAGGCACTACGATCCGGCTTTGCATGCGGGGCTATTCTCGGCAGCGCGATCGGTGCGCGATAAACTAGGTTGTGTCTTATAGCCATCAGATTGAAGCGTGGGCACAATGCGACGGTTCGGCTGGACCGCGATGCCGGTGCGCAATATACGCAGCATGTGTGCAGTACGCGTATCGATACGCCCATGTTGACGTCGATCCGCAGCATGCGCCCCGCGAAACCCGAGATCCGGAGAATTCGATGACCGCCCCCCGCCCCGCCGGCGTGCCCTGGCTCACCCCCTATCTGACGGTGCGCGATGCGCACGCGTCGACCGCGTTCTATTCCGCCGCGTTCGGCTTCGAGGTCCGCGATAGTGTCCAGGACGACGGCATGGTCATGCATGTCGAGATGACCTATCAAGGCCAGCTGATTGTGATGTTCGCGCCGGAAGGGGCATTCGGCTCGGTCGCAAAAACGCCGCGAAGCGCGGGCGCCATCGCCCCGCAATCGTTTTATGTCTATGTCGAGGACGTCGACGCGGTTTATGCGCGGGCACTCGCGGCCGGCGCAAAATCGCTGAGCGAGCCGCAGGATCAGTTCTGGGGCGACCGCTTCGCCCAGGTCGAAGATCCGGACGGCTACCGTTGGGCGCTCGCCCGCCACCTTTCCTGAATCGATGAGTATTTTTTTGATGCCCCGCTTTTTCGTCGGTATTCCCCTGCATCCTGACGACATCCTCCAGCTTCCCGACGATGTCGTGCGCCACGTGCTCGTGCTGCGTCTGCAGCCGGGCGACTCGATCGTGCTGTTCAACGGCGAAGGCGGCGAATACAGCGCCGAACTGGTCGAAGTCGAACGACGCTCGGCTCGCGTGAAAATTCGCGAATTCCGCGCAATCGAAACCGAAACGCCGTATCACCTGACGCTCGCCCAAGGCATTGCGAGCGGCGACAAGATGGACTGGCTGCTCGAAAAGGCCGTCGAACTCGGCGTGTCGAGCTTCGTGCCGCTGACCACCACGCGCAGCGTCGTGCGTCTGAGCGGCGACCGCGCGCAGCGGCGGCATCAGCACTGGGAAGGCATCGTGCGCGCCTCGTGCGAGCAGTGCGGGCGCAACCGGCTGCCGGAAGTCGGGCGCGTGCGCGAAATCGCCACCTGGCTCGCCACGCTGCCGCGCGAACCCGAAGAGGGCGAATTGCGCATCCTGTTGTCGCCGCGCGCGAGCATCAACTTTTCCGCCTTGCCCATGGCAACGCCCAAAGGCCGCGTAACCGTGCTGGTCGGCCCCGAAGGCGGTTTTTCCGCGGCGGAGGAAGCCGCGGCGACCGCTCACGGCTTCAGCGCGGTCGGGCTCGGGCCGCGCGTGCTGCGCACCGAGACCGCGGGCATGGCCGTTCTATCGGCGCTGGCCGCCCGCTGGGGCGGCTGGTAAGGCACTGCACCGCGCCTCGCGCGTTTTTCCGCGTCACGAACCGGCGCGAAGCGGCACGACCCCACGCGAGCCGACATGCATGCCCCAAAAGCAAAGGCCCGCCAACTGGCGGGCCTTTGTCGTACTTCAACCGCGAAACTGCTTCCAAATGCAAGCGGACGTCGGGCAAATCACGCAAACGAGTAAAACACCCGGAACGCCACCTTGCGCTCGGCCCAGAATTCGGACGCTTCGCGGAACACGTCGAGCAGCGTTTCGCGCCCTTCCTTGTCGAATTTCTGCGCGACCGGCAACTGTTCGAGCACGATCACGAAGCCGGGCTGCGCGCCGGCCTTTTGCACGAGGTCGGTCAGGCAATCGTAGAGCGCGTCGTAGTTCTTGCCGAAGTGCTTGGGAAACAGGAAAGAGGTCGCGATGGTTTCGAGCACTTCCTGTTTCGATGCCGCGTTCGCGCAATACGCATAGAGGAAATGCTGGCCCAGCTGGGTGGCCTCGTCGGCGAGATCCTGCACGCGGAACGCGCGGATCGACTGCACGATGTTCGGTCTCACGGTCTGGAAAAGACTCATGGGCTCCTCGTTCGATGAAACCGTCGCGCCAGCTTCGCTCTGGTCGTCGCGGCCCTCGCCGGCGCGCATCTTCATGACGCGTTGGAACAAATTGCCGTCGCCGGCCGCGAAAAGATCCGTCGCGACTCCGGAGTCGTGCGCGTAGATGTTGTCGCTCATGCCGTTCTTCCCGATGTCATTCAACAATACGATTAAAACTGGTGTAGTGGTCGTCCGAGTAATAACAATTGTCGGTTCGCCGTGGCGGACCTCCGCAGACGATGCGGCGCGCCCCGCGGTTACGCGCACGAGGCGTGGAAACGGTGTATTCGTGGTAATAGCCGCGCCGATGGGCCGGCAGCACCCGCTCGTAGTTGCCGAATACGATGCCGTCCTTCTCATACGGGTAAGGCCCGCCGGCGGCAATCAGGTTCAACGTATTGACCGCCTCGCGCGGCAATTGCGCCAGCGCGATGGTGCCGACTTCCACGCTCGCCGCGGCTGGCGCCGAATAATCACGCGCCCATGCATGAGGCACGCAACCCGGCCACGCGCAGAGCGCGGCGGCACCGATCAGCACGCCTTTTATCCACAACCGGTTGCGTGCCATCTATCAGGCTTCCCCGCTGTCAGATCACGAGTTTGACGACCATGAAAGTCGTAAGGGTATCGCTAATAGCCTTTGGAATCAACGTTCGACGGGCAAACCCGGCCCCTGCGGCCGCGCGGGAAACCCGGCGGCGCGGGCCTTGACAACATTTGACAAAATATTGAGCTTAGTCAGGCTAAACTTAGCCTGATCGTGCAAATGAGGAAAACGCGGACGACCCGGCAGGCCATCCGTCTACGTTCTCAGCACGATTGAAGAGCCTTGGAATTGGCACGGCCGGAAGGCTGTGTCATATCTTTTTCGGGGTGGCTATCCCCTGCTTGCCCTGAGGCGTGCCCATTGCGGGCACGCCTTTTTTTTCATGGCGCGCAGATGGCGCCATGTCCCGCCGAAGCGGGAATCAGCGGGTTGCGATGACGTCGGCGACCAGCAGCGCCGTCATGTTGACGATCCGGCGCACCGTTGCCGACGGCGTCAGCACGTGCACCGGCTGGGCCGCGCCGAGCAGCATCGGGCCGATCGCGATGTTGTTGCCGGCCGCCGTCTTCAGCAGGTTGTACGAGATGTTGGCCGCGTCGATGTTCGGCAGCACCAGCAGGTTCGCGTCGCCTTCGAGCGTCGAATCCGGCAGCACTTCGCGGCGCAGGTTCGCGTCGAGCGCGACGTCGCCGTGCATTTCGCCGTCAACTTGCAGCTCCGGCGCACGTTCGCGCAGGATGTCGAGCGTATCGCGCATCTTCTGCGCGGTCGGCGCGTTGCTCGAACCGAAGTTCGAATGCGACACGAGCGCGACCTTCGGCTCGATGCCGAAGCGGCGCACTTCCTCGGCGGCCATGATCGTGATCTCGGCCAGCTCGGCCGGCGTCGGATCGACGTTCACGTGCGTATCGACGAGGAAAATCTGCCGGTTCGGCAGCACCAGCGCGTTCATGGCCGCGTAGACCTTGGCGCCCGGCTTCTTGCCGATCACCTGGTCGATGAAGTGCAGGTGGCGGTGCGTCGTGCTGACCGTGCCGCAGATCATGCCGTCCGCCTCGCCCTTCTTCACCATCATCGCGCCGATCAGCGTGGTGCGGCGGCGCATTTCGAGCTTGGCCATCTGCGCCGTGATGCCCTTGCGCGACATCATCTTCGCGTATTCCTGCCAGAAGTCGCGGTAACGTTCGTCATGATCGGTGTTGACGACCGTGTAGTCCTGCCCCGCGGCAAGGCGCAGGCCATAGCGTGCGATACGCTGCTCGATCACGGCCGGACGGCCGATCAGGATCGGTTTGGCGAGCTTTTCGTCGACGATGATCTGCATTGCGCGCAGTACGCGCTCTTCTTCGCCTTCCGCGAATACGATGCGCTTCTTTTCCGGCTCGACGCCGCGCGCGAGCTGGAAGATCGGCTTCATCGTCGTGCCGCTGTGGTAGACGAACTGCTGCAGATGCTGCTGGTACGCCTCCATGTCCTCGATCGGACGCTCGGCGACGCCGCACTCCATCGCGGCCTTCGCCACCGCCGGCGCGACCTTGACGATCAGGCGCGGATCGAACGGCTTCGGAATCAGGTATTCCGGCCCGAACGACAGGTCCTCGATGCCGTACGCGGTCGCCACGATGTCGCTCTGCTCCTGGCGCGCCAGTTCGGCGATCGCATTGACCGCGGCGATTTCCATTTCCCGCGTCACCGTCGTCGCGCCCGCGTCGAGCGCGCCGCGGAACAGGAACGGGAACACCAGCACGTTGTTCACCTGGTTCGGGTAGTCGGTGCGGCCCGTGCACAGCACGGCGTCGGGGCGCACTTCGAGTGCCAGTTCCGGCAGGATTTCCGGCGTCGGGTTCGCGAGCGCGAGAATCAGCGGCTTGTCGGCCATCTTCTTGACCATGTCCTGCTTGAGCACGCCGCCGGCCGACAGACCGAGGAAAATGTCCGCGCCGTCGATCACTTCGGCAAGCGAACGGGCGTCGGTTTCACGCGCGAAGCGTTCCTTGTCCGGGTCCATCAGCTCGGTGCGGCCCTTGTAGACCACGCCCGCGAGATCGGTCACGGTGATGTTTTCGAGCGGCAGGCCGAGGTCGACGAGCAGGTCCAGGCAGGCGAGCGCCGCGGCGCCCGCACCGGAAGCGACCAGCTTGACCTGCTTGATGTCCTTGCCGACCACCTTCAGACCGTTGGTGACGGCCGCCGCGACGACGATCGCGGTACCGTGCTGGTCGTCGTGGAAGACCGGAATCTTCATGCGCTTGCGGCATTCGCGCTCGACGATGAAGCAGTCCGGCGCCTTGATGTCTTCGAGGTTGATGCCGCCGAACGTCGGTTCGAGCGCGGCGATCACGTCGACGAGCTTGTGCGGATCGTTCTCGTTGATTTCGATATCGAACACGTCGATGCCGGCGAACTTCTTGAACAGGACGGCCTTGCCTTCCATGACCGGCTTCGAGGCGAGCGGCCCGATGTTGCCGAGACCCAGCACCGCGGTGCCGTTCGTGACGACGCCGACCAGGTTGCTGCGC
Organism: Paraburkholderia sp. Cy-641; assembly: GCF_011752945.1. NCBI lineage: Bacteria > Pseudomonadati > Pseudomonadota > Betaproteobacteria > Burkholderiales > Burkholderiaceae > Paraburkholderia > Paraburkholderia sp. Cy-641. The sequence goes on along the minus strand of NZ_VWWM01000096.1, from coordinate 1,267 downwards.
GCGGTGAAGCGCGCGGCGTTCAGCGGGCTTTCGACGATTTCCTCGCACGCGAACGCGACGCCCGGCGAATACGCCAGCGCGAGGTCGCGCTGGTTGAGCATCTGCTTGGTCGGGGCGATCGCGATCTTCCCGGGAGTCGGAAACTCGTGGTAATCGAGAGCGGCTTCGCGGAGTTTGGTATTGACGGGATTCGACATAAGGCGGGCTTCGAAGAAGTGCAGATTAGAATAGATGTTCGACGGCATTGTAGCCCCAATTGCCTACGGCATTCCTTCAATGCGGGCACGACAGCCGCGACCGAAACGGCGTGAAAGGCCGATGCGGCCTGCCTTGCCCGTCTGATGAAAGAGGTGAGCGGAACGCCAGAGGCCAGCCACGCGCCGACGTGCAGTGATACGAAACGAAAGCCACAAGCAGCACTCACGCCGGGCGCGCCGCGTATGCGACCTGACTGAAATACACCGCCAAAAACCGCCAAACCACTGCCTTCCAGAAGTATTCTTATTCCATCTTCCGCCATCATGCTTTCCGAGTTCTCGCTGATCGACCGTTTCTTCGCCCGCCGCGCTGCCAACCTGCGCTCGTCCAAGGTCACGGGCAGCGCGCTCGGCATCGGCGACGATTGCGCGCTGCTCGCGCCGCGTCCCGGCGAGATGCTGGCGATTTCGACGGATATGCTGGTCGAAGGCCGCCATTTCTTCGCCGATGTCGACCCCGAGGCACTCGGTCACAAGGCGCTGGCGGTCAACCTGTCGGATCTCGCCGCGATGGGGGCACAGCCGCAGGCGTTCACACTCGCGTTCTCTCTGCCGAAAGCCGACGAACCGTGGCTCGCCGCATTCAGCAACGGGCTTTTCGCACTTGCAGAGTGTCACGATTGCGAACTGATCGGCGGCGATACGACGGGCGGGCCGCTCAATCTGTGCCTCACCGTATTCGGCAGCGTGCCGCCGCACGCCGCGCTGCGCCGCGACGCCGCCCGGCCCGGCGACGACATCTGGATTTCCGGCACGCTCGGCGACGCCCGCGCCGGGCGCGGCGGCTCGGGCCGGGGCGAAGGCATTGTCCATGGACGGAGCCAGGCGATGCGCCGTCTGCCCGCCCCCGTTGCGCATTCCGGCGGGCTTGCCGTCCGACCTGCTCACGCGCCGTCCCGCCCCCCTCCCCCCCCCCCCCCCCCCCCCCCCCCCCGCCCCCCCCCCGCCCCCCCCCCCCCCCCCCCCGCCCCCCCCCCCCCCCCCCCCCCCCCCCCCCCCCCCCCCCCCCC
>NZ_VWWM01000095.1:0-18129 GCF_011752945.1 Paraburkholderia sp. Cy-641 | reverse complement strand
CGACGGCGGCCGCGAATGGCTCGCCGACCGCCTGCGCGAAGCGGGCGTCGAAGTCGAGGCGGTCGCGGCCTACCGGCGCGTCGTGCCGGAGCCGCCCATCGGCGCCTGGGCGCGCGTGCACGAACTGCTCGCGGGCCGGCCGCACGCATGGCTCGTGACCAGTTCCGAAGGCGTGCGCAACCTGCAAGAGCTTGCGCACGACCACCTCAACGCGAGCGAGATCGCACAGCTCAAACACGCGCCGCTCGTCGCGCCTCATCCACGCATCGCGCAGACCGCGCGGGCATTGGGTTTTGATAGGATGACGGTGTCCGGCGCGGGCGACGAGCGCATAGTCCGCGCGCTCGTCGCCGCGGCCGCCGTGCCTTCCGTGCCCCCCGTCGTCCAACCGGTATCGACCAACCCGGCTCAATCACGCATGACTGAAACGAACGCCTCCACGAACGCCGCACCCCAGCCGTCCGCAACCGCCGCGTTGCCGCCGAATCAACCCTTCACGCCGTACGAAGCGCACAAGCGCCGCAGCATGAGCGGGCCGCTGCTGTGGTTTGTGGTCGTGATCCTGGCGTGCGCGGTCGGCGTGGGCGGCTTCGCGATGAACCGCAAGCTCGTGCGCACCGAGCAGGCGCTGGCGCAGCGTCAGCAGGCCAACGACACGCAGACCAACGAGCTGCGCATCAAGCTCGACCAGGCGCTCGCCAGCGTGCATCAGGCGGACTCGCAGGTCGCGCAGTTCGAGGGCAAGCTCGCCGATGCGCAGGCCGCGCAGCAGGCGCTGCAACAGCAATACGCCGATCTCGCGCGCAATCGCGACGACTGGACGCTCGCCGAAGTCGGGCAGATGCTGTCGGCGGCGAGCCAGCAGTTGCAGCTGACCGGCAACACGCAGCTCGCGCTGTTCGCGCTGCAAAGCGCCGACACGCGCCTCGCGGCGTCGGACAGCCCGCAGGCGGTGGCGGTGCGCAAGGCGATCGCGCAGGACATCGACAAGCTGAAGGCCGCGCCGTCGACCGATCTCACCGGTCTCGCGATCAAGCTCGACAACGCGATCGACCACGTCGCGAACCTGCCGCTCTCGGGCGAGGCGCCGATTCCGCATGCGACGCCGCACGCGGCCACGTGGGCCGACACCGCGAAGGTGGCCGCGGCCACCGGCAAGCCGCGCTGGGAAGTGTGGTTCGACGAGGTCACGCACGGCATCGGCGATCAACTGACGAGCCTCGTGCAGGTGCGCCGCATCGACCATGCCGACGCGATGCTCGTCTCGCCCGACCAGGGCTATTTCGTGCGCGAGAACCTGAAGCTGCGTTTGCTGTCGGCGCGTCTCGCGCTGCTCTCGCGCAACCAGACCACGCTGAAGTCCGATCTGCAGGCGGCGCAGACGGCGCTCACGCGCTACTTCGACGCTTCGTCGAAAGAGACGCAAACAGTGATCGATCTCGTCAGGCAGGTCGATACGGGCTCGGCCGCGGTCGAACTGCCGAACCTCGACACGAGCCTGCAGGCCGTCAATCAATACCGGAACCGGGGTTAATCATGGCGATCCGGGGACTTCTTTGGCTCGCGCTGCTGTTCGTGATCGCGGTGGTGCTCGCGGTGGTCGGTCGCTTCGACGCGGGGCAGATACTGCTGGTCTATCCGCCGTATCGCGTCGACATGTCGCTCAATCTGTTCATCGTCGCGATCGTCGTGCTGTTCATCGTGCTGTATGCGCTCCTGCGCATCATTCGCAATATCTGGCGCATGCCGCAGCGCGTCGCCGCGTACCGCGCGCGCTCGCGCGTCGCGAAAGCGCATGCGTCGTTGCGCGACGCGATCGGCAACCTCTACGCGGGGCGTTTCTCGCGTGCCGAGAAGGCCGCGAAAGACGCGCTCGCGAACGGCGACAACAAGGGCGCGGCCGGCCTGATCGCGGCCACGGCCGCGCATCGCATGCACGAATATGCGCGGCGCGACGAATGGCTCTCGCAGATCGACGAAGCCGACTGGCAGGACGCGCGCCTGATGGCGACCGCCGACATGCGCGCCGACGGCCGCGACGCGGACGGCGCGCTCACCGCGCTGACCGAAATGCAATCGCAGGGCGCGCGGCGCATTCATGCGCAACAGATCATGCTGCGCGCGCAGCAGCAACTGAAGAACTGGAGCGAAGTGCTCAAGCTCGTCAAGACGCTGGAGAAGCGCGAGGCGATCCATCCGGCCGTGGCAGTGCGGCTGCGTCAACTGGCGGCCGAGAATCTGCTGCGCGATCGTCGTCACAACGCCGATGCGCTGCTCGAACTGTGGAACTCGCTGTCGGCGGTCGAGCGTCATTCGCCGCGTCTCGCCGATACCGCCGCCGAACTGCTCGTCTCGCTGAATCGTCCGCAGGACGCGCGCAAGATCGTCGAGGAAGCGCTCGCGCAGAACTGGGACGCGCGCCTGCTGCGCCGCTATCCGGACACGGCCGGCGGCGATGCGCTGCCGCTGATCCAGAAGGCCGAAGCCTGGCAGAAGGATCGTCCCGAAGATGCGGATCTGATGTTCACCCTGGGCCGTCTGTGCCTGCATCAGCAGTTGTGGGGCAAGGCGCAATCGTTCCTCGAACGCGCGCTGAAGCTTGCCGATAACGAGACGCTGAAGATCCGCTCGCATCGCGCGCTTGCGCGTTTGCACGAGCAGCTTGGCGATACCGAGAAAGCGAGCCAGCATTATCGCGAGAGCGCGCTGGCGATGAATGTGACCTGATGAGGCTCGCATCATGGCGTAGCCGCTGAGCCGCACAAGCCTCTCGAACCGCTACCCGATGGCCGCAGCCGATGCTGCGGCCATTTCTTTTTGCACCGCGTGATAGACGCGGGTTTGTCGTTGCCAGTCTTCGCTTGGGCTCTGGTCACCCATGATGGCTGCACTGCCGCAAGCCATCCGGACCGCGAGCGGCGCGCGACGTAGGCCACGTTCGCTGCGAGGTCAGAGCGACGGGCGACTCTCGCCAAATATCTGCAGCGATACATCAGACGTGACCTATTATAAAAAGTCGTGAGTAGTACGACTGAGGTTGCGATGCTGTCCGGCCAGGCTTCGCATTTCGGCGGCCCGGACGGCAATCCGCGAATCGTGCAACCGGTTGCAGGTGTCGTGGAGAAAGGGCAATGGTTCGCAAGGACATACTCGATGCGTTGCGGACGTACACCGAGCCGTTTCGCGTCACGAGCGGCAGCGATTTCTCGCTGAAGCATTTCGATCCCGGCGAGACGCTGGGACTCAAAATGGATAAGGCCGAGGCGCTGCAACTGCTCCAGCGCGGCTCGAAATGGCTTGCGATGGAGCAGGAGGTGCTCTACGCGCAGGACTCCTGGTCGGTGCTGCTGGTGTTCCAGGCCATGGACGCGGCGGGCAAGGACGGGACGATCAAGCACGTCATGTCGCGCGTCAATCCGCAGGGCTGCGATGTTTTCTCGTTCAAGCAGCCGTCGGCCGAAGAGCTCTCGCACGACTTTCTGTGGCGCTATGGCAGGAAAGTGCCCCAGCGTGGGCACATCGGCATTTTCAACCGTTCGTACTACGAGGAAGTGCTAGTGGTGCGCGTGCATCGGCATCTGCTCGATGCGCAGAAGATTCCGCCGGCACGGATCGGCAGCAATATATGGGACGAGCGGCTCGCCGACATCGCGCGATTCGAGGACTATCTGACGCGCCAGGGTGTGGTCATTCTCAAGTTCTATCTGAACCTGTCGTATGCGGAGCAGAAGAAGCGCTTCGTGGATCGTCTCGACAATCCCGACAAGCACTGGAAGCTTTCCGCCGCCGACATTCGCGAGCGCCGCTACTGGGACGACTATATGCACGCCTATGAAGAGGCCATTCGCGCGACGGCTTCGGAGGCGGCACCGTGGTTCGTCGTGCCCGCCGACAACAAACCTTTTACGCGGCTCGTCGTTGCGGCTGCGATCGTCGAGGCCGTCGAGAAGCTCGACCTCGCTTACCCGAAAGCCACGCAGGAGCAGATGAAGGACCTCGCCGCGGCGAGAGAGGAACTCGGCGCTGAAGCCGCGAATGCGACGGAACACACACAGGCAGGGGGCGATTCCGGGCATTGAAAGCTGCCCCTGACCAGACATCACCGGCATAACCGGAACCGGGAGAGAGGGAGAGACGAGGATGAGTTCAGTCGAGAATGCGGCGCCGTGGCATGCGCTACCGGCCGACGAAATCGAGCGGCAGTTCAACGTGGATTCCGCGCGCGGCCTCGATGCCGCAGAGTCAAGCGGGCGGCTCGCCACCTATGGCCCGAACCGTCTGCCGCAGGGCAAGAAGAAAGGGCCGGTCGCACGATTTCTCGCGCAGCTTCACAACATTCTGATCTACGTGCTGCTCGCGGCCGGCTTCGTCAAGTTCATGCTGGGCCTGTGGCTCGACGGCTCGGTCATTCTGGCCGTCGTGCTTCTCAATTCGCTGCTCGGCTTTCTGCAGGAAGGACGCGCCGAGAAAGCGCTCGACTCGATTCGCAACATGCTGTCCGCCGAGGCGCGCGTGCTGCGTGGCGCGGCGGTTCGCCTGATCCCCGCAGATGAACTCGTGCCGGGCGATATCGTGCTGCTGGAATCGGGAGATCGAATTCCAGCGGACATGCGTCTCGTCGACGCGAAGAACCTGCGCACGGAAGAAGCGGCGCTGACGGGCGAGTCCGTCCCGGCCGAGAAGAGCACCGCGCCGGTGCCCGCCAAAGCCACGGTCGGCGACCGCGGGAACATGGCGTTCTGCGGCACGATGGTCCTGTCGGGCCGGGCAACCGGCGTCGTCGTGGCGACGGGGAGCCAAACGGAACTCGGCCGCATCAACCAGATGCTCGCCGAGGTCAGCGTGCTGGAGACGCCGCTGCTGCGTCAGATCAAGAAGTTCGGCTACGTGATTACCGCCGTGATCGCCTGTGTCAGCGTGCTGCTGTTTTCCTGGGGGCACTGGCTCGGACATATGACGTTCGTCGAGCTGTTCCAGGCCATCGTCGGGATTGCGGTGTCGGTCATTCCGGAAGGGCTGCCGGCGCTCATCACGATCACGCTCGCGATCGGCGTGCAGCGCATGGCGCAGCGCAACGCAATTATTCGCCGCCTGCCGGCGGTCGAGACGCTCGGCGCCGTCTTGCGCATCTGCTCGGACAAGACCGGCACGCTGACGCTGATGGAGATGATGGTCGCCTCTGTCGTGACGGCGGACGCCTCCTATACCGTGACCGGCGACGGCTACGCCAGCGAGGGCGAGGTCAGGGCCGACGGCGAGCCGCTCGGCACCGTGCCGGACGTGCTCGGGCTGATGGGCCGCGTATCGCTGCTGTGCAACGATGCCGAACTGTTCGAGGAAGACGGCAAATGGAAAGTGGAAGGCGACCCGACCGAGGGCGCGCTTTACCCGTTCGCCGTCAAGCTCGGCATGGACCGTGCGGCCGAGACTGCCGCCGCGCCGAGAATCGACGCGATTCCCTTCGAGTCGGAGCACAAGTTCATGGCGACGCTGAACCGTTCGGCAGACGGCGAGATGCTGCTGGTCAAGGGCGCCCCCGAAGTGATCCTCGAGCACTGCGATCGGCAGCAGAGCGCGCAAGGCGCGGCGCCGCTCGATCGCGAGCGTTTCGCCCGCGAGGGGGACCGGCTCGCCGCGCAAGGCGAGCGCGTGCTCGGGCTGGCGTGGCTGCCGGACCCGGGCCTGCGAACCGGGAGCCTAGGTCCGCGGGACCTGCCGCGCACGCTTGTCCTGCTCGGCCTCGTGGGCCTGATGGACCCGCCGCGCAAAGAGGCCATCGACGCCGTGCGCGAATGCCACGGCGGCGGCATCCGTGTCACGATGATTACGGGCGACCACAAGATCACGGCGGCGGCCATCGCGAGAATGCTCGGTATCGGCGACGGCAGGACGGCCGTCGCCGGCACCGAGATCGAGGCGATGAACGATGCGGCGCTGCAGGAGTGCGTGCGCGACGTCGACGTCTTCGCCCGCGCGAGCCCCGAGCACAAGCTGCGGCTCGTCAAGGCGATCCAGGCGAACCGGCAGATCGTCGCGATGACGGGCGACGGCGTCAACGACGCGCCCGCGCTCAAGAAGGCGGACATCGGTGTCGCGATGGGCATCAAAGGCACCGAGGTGACGAAGGAGGCGGCAGGGATGATCCTCGCCGACGACAATTTCGCGTCGATCTCCGCGGCGGTGAAGGAGGGGCGCACGGTCTACAACAACATCGAGAAGGCGATGCTGTTCATGCTGCCGACCAATGTCGCGCAGGGCGCGGTGATCGCGGTGGCGATCCTGTTCGCCTTCACGCTGCCGATCACGGCGCCGCAGATACTGTGGGTCAACATGATTACGTCGGTCGCGCTCGGCCTGACCATTTCGTTCGAGCCGCACGAGGCGGACGTGATGCGCCGCTCGCCGCGTGCGATCGACCGGCCGATCGTCACGCGCTTCGGCATCTGGCGCATCCTCTTCGTGGGCGCGGCGCTCGTGCTCTATACGCTGTCGACGTTCTTCTGGATGAAGGGGCAGGGGGCGTCGGACCAGATGGCGCGCACGGCGGCCGTCAACGCGATTACGTTGGGCCAGGTGTTTTATCTGCTCAACATCCGGCATCTGCTCGATGCGTCGCTGTCGGTGAGCGCGCATCGGGGCAATCGCTATCTCTGGTACGGGATTGCCGGTGTCGTGGTGTTGCAGCTTCTGTTCACATATACGCTGCCGTTTCAGGCGATCTTCCATACCGAAGGTTTGCCCTTGTCGGCCTGGATGTGGCTCGTTTGCGGCGGCGTGCTGTTTTTCCTCGTGGTGGAACTGGAGAAGTTCGTGATTCGGCTGATACCTGCATTGAGATCGTTGGCGACTTCGCAGCAGGAAGGGGCGGTGTTGCGGGATGATCCGGTGAAGTAGGGCGCGGGCTCGCGCGGCGATACGGTTGCGCGAGATGTCCTTCGCATCGCGCGCAATGCGCTGGAATCGTGCACGGCCGCGGCGGCCCGCTCGCGATCTTCAGCCGTCCGTCGAGACCGTCACGGCTTCCCATGCACGGATTTCATCCGCGAATGCGGACAGTTTGTCTCGCACGAGCCCGAGTGCATCGCTGCCGAGCAGAAGATGCGCGGGCGGATGATCTGCGGCAATCGCCGCGAGCATCGCACGGGCCGCACGCCTCGGGTCGCCCAATTGCTTGCCGCTTTTTTCCTCGCGGGCTTTGCGGATGGGGTCGAAGACGGTGTCGTAATCCGCAATGGAGCGGGGCGTTCGCGTCATCGAGCGGCCTGCCCAGTCGGTGCGGAATGAACCCGGCGCCACGGCTGTCACGGCAATGCCGAAAGATTCGACCTCCTTGCCAAGGGCTTCGGAAATACCCTCCAGAGCAAATTTGCTGCCGCAATAGTAAGCGATGCCTGGCATCGTGATGTGGCCGCCCATCGACGTCATATTCAGAATGTGGCCGCGTCGCCGCTCACGCATGAAAGGCAGTACGGCCTTCATCATCGCGACGGCGCCGAACACATTCACGTCGAACTGCCGCCGCATCTCCGACAGCGGCGATTCTTCCATGACGCCCTCGTGGCCGTAACCGGCATTGTTGACGAGGACGTCAACGGGCCCCACGTTTGCCTCGATTTCCGCCACGACGCCATCGATGGCGTCGAAGTCGGTCACGTCGAGCACGCGGCCAAAAGCGGCGCTGGCGGACAGCGCTTCGAAATCATGCTTCGCCTGTGCGTTTCTCACGGTTCCGACCACCTTGTGACCTGCTGCCAGCGCTTCTTGTGCGAGTGCACGGCCAAAGCCGCTGCTGACGCCGGTGATGAGCAGGATTTTGCTGGATGCCATCGAAGCTTCTCCCAAATGTCGATTGAGCATGCATGGTAATCTGACGGGCGAGGCTGGATAAGCCGAATTTCACTGTTTTTCTTGCATAAAACTATGAGCGCGAAGCTCGCTTCTACTCGCCACACGGATCGACTCCCCCACAGCCAGAAACGCATGGTTGCGCTGCTGCGCGCGTTGGCTCCCGCAGAGGGCTACAACCTGACGGCACTGCCGAGCGTCCGTATTCTGCGTTCGAATCGTGCGCTGTCGCGCACGCCGGTTTTGTACGATCCCGGCATCGTGATCGTTTGCCAGGGCCGTAAGCGCGGTTATTTCGGAGACCGGCTCTATCTGTACGACGAGCATCACTACCTGGCGGTGTCCGCGCCGGTTCCGTTCAGCATGGAAACCGACGCAACGCAGGAGCGCCCGCTGCTCGCCCTGTATTTGCACCTCGATTTCGCCATGGCCGCCGAATTGGCGGCGCAAATCGACCGCGAAGGCGTAGCGGAACAGGTGCAAACGCCTCAGAGCATGATGTCGACACCGATGGACGATGCGATGCGGGCGTCCGTATTGCGCTTTCTCGAGGCGATGCACCGGCCGCTCGAAGCCGCCGTGCTGGGGCCGCAACTGCTGCGCGAACTGTATTTCCGTGTGCTCACCGGACCTCAGGGGAGTTCGATGCGAGAGGCGCTGGCGATGCGGGGGCAGTTCGGCAGGATCGGCCGATCACTCCGCCTGATCCACGCCGAGTACGCGCAACCTCTCGACGTCTCGCAGCTGGCCGGGGAGGCGGGTATGAGCGTCCCGAGCTTTCACAGCCACTTCAAGGCAATCACGCAGGTGTCGCCGATGCAGTACCTGAAGTCGACGCGTCTGCATCAGGCTCGCCTGCTGATGGTGCGCCAGGACCTGACGGCGGAGGCGGCGGGCCATGCCGTGGGTTATACGAGCCCATCGCAATTCAGCAGGGAGTTCAAGCGCCTGTTCGGCTTGACGCCGGCGGCGGAGGCGAAGCGTATGCTCGAAGGCTTCGCCATTCCGGCAGCTTTCGCGGATGCGACTTATGTTTCGTCCCACTGAGGTTGGGCGTGTTTCGCTTCGACTATGACCGCTCACTCGCCTATCGATCGGACCCGCGACTCGGTGTGCAGCGCCTCGCGATACTGCTGCGGCGACTGGCCCGTGTGTTGCCGAAAGCAGCGAGTGAAATGCGCCTGGTCGAAAAAGCCCAGACGTGCGCCGATCTGCACGAGCGGTGTTTCATGCTCCACTGCGAGGCATTGCAACGCGTCGTGAATTCTCGCGCGTTGAATGAGCCACTTTGGCGTTACGCCGAGGTAATTCGAAAAGACTCGCTGCATGGCGCGTTCGCTCAGGTTGAGGCGCTGCAGCAACGCGCGTGTCGTCGTGATGTCGCGGTCTTCCTGGATTGCGTGAACCGCCGTGTCGAGGCGCTCCACCCACGGGTCGAATGGTGGCCGTCGCTCGGACAATACCGCCTCGACCCGTGCGATCGCTTCGTCGTGATGGGCGGCATTCAGTACTTGCGCCTCGATTCGTGCGATGTCCGAACCGTGCGGCATGCAATGTATTGCCGGTACGACGGTATCGCGCAGTGCGGACATCGGACACTCGATCCATGGACGTAATCCGCCGCATTTGAAGCGCAGGCCGTGCACTCTTCCACGGCCGCGCAATTCCCGCGTGAAGAGGCCGCGCGACGGTCCATGAATCGCGGTTTGCCCGGCCTCGAATGCCAGATTGGCGTTCGGATAGGGCAGGACCTGTTGAAGATGACAGTCGGCTTCAGGCAGGTCCCACTCTACGATCCAGTGGAATTCGGCCCATGGGGCCAGCGATTCGCCGACCGGATAACGGCTGAGCTGGAATGTCTGGCCGATATGTTGCGGCAGCAGCACGGCGCGCTGCGACAGGGCGGCTCCGAATCCGGATGTCGGGTTTGTACAAGACAGCGCGGGCGTTTGGGTCGATGATGAGGCCATGCGTGCATTCCTGATTCGCGACGTGAGCGCTGCCTCGGCTATTGCCGCAGATTCCTTGTGAGAGGTTCCATGAGCGTGACTCCATCAGACCAAGAACCGCTGGTCGCCACGGGCGCATTCGACGTGAAAATCGCCCCGCCCGATAGCGTTGCCGTTCCCGCCCATGCTGCGCCTATCGGACGCCACGTTATCGAAAAAGCGTACCACGGCGGGCTGAAGGGCCAGGCGCTCGGGGAAATGCTAACCGCCGGCAAGCCGCGCGAGGGCGAAGCGACGTACGTCGCGCTTGAATCATTCGAAGGCTCGTTGGACGGCCGATGTGGTAGCTTCGCGCTGGCCCACTTCGGCGAAATGGACGCCGGGCGCGAGGCGTTGCGTATCGACATCGTGCCCGGTTCCGGAACCGGCGAGTTATCGGGAATCAGAGGCCAATTGCTGATACGGCGAGAGAGCGGCAAACACTACTACACGCTGACCTATTGGATCGCTTAGGGAGTTTCGGTTTGCGGCCGGTTATTGGCGTTTGGGGCTTTGTAATGTTCGCGGCGATGTACCCGGGTATGACCGTGCCGTCACTCACGACCTCTTGATGTCTCAAGCTTACCTTGGGCACGATTGCGGCAGCGCGTTGTCATGCATTTGGCATAGCCCTGTTCGTTTGCACAATCGCGGAAACTCGATCGGAAGCCGTGCGCCGTTGCCACACGTCCGGCGCATTACTCTTTGCTTTGACCCGACGTAACGGCACGGTCAAGGTCGAATTCACTTCACGCCGCACCGCGTATTTCGCCGCTGTCGGAATCGGGAAAACATGTTCTACCCGGCGGTACTCGTATCCGTCAGGTACTTGCGAAAAAACGTCAGCACGTCAGCGTTAAATTCTTTGTGGAAAGAGATACGGTCGAAGTCCAGTCCGTCGACGCAGATTTCTCGTGCCGCCTGCATGAATTCAGCCGAACAGGGTGCCATGAAGGAAAAATGCTGGGCGTGGGGAACGAGATGAACGTCCGGTTTCGTCGGTATTTCGCCTACGACGTTCGCGACGCTTTCTGGCGTCACTCCGCCGCCACCCAATTCGGATCTCCAAAGTTGCACGGGTATCTTCACATTGGAAAAGCTGTCTTTCGTGAAGAAGACGCTGACTGGATCGGCAATCACTGCCGCCTTGATACGCGGATCATGGACGAGTTCAGGGAGTTCTCCTTGATGTACCTGATTGCAGAGCGGCGTATTCACCCCGTCGCATAGACGCAGGTTCTTCCCAAAGCGAGGGTTGGCACCCACGGCGACGAGCCCGGTATATCCACCGCGCGAAAAACCGAAGATGCCGATGTCGTTTGCGTCGATCCTGGCTGCGGCGGTCCATGAGCCAAGCATGAAGTCGACCAGACGCTTGATATCCGCCGGCCGCTCGACGAATACCGGGAAATCGTTGATGCGGGTCTTGTCCATCGCATTGTCACCAGGATGGTTTATCGCCGCGACCACAAAGCCTGCATCTGCCAGTGCTGCGGCCGTGTCGCTATGGTCAAGGAAAGTACCGCCCCTGCCATGCGATATAACGATAAGTGGCAGCTTCTCGCCGGCGACCGGACAATCCCTGGTAACAGACAGCACGAACGGGCCCAATTTCTCGTTGCGAGGCGGTTGACTACACGGATACCAGACGGCTCCTTTGAGAGGCTGAAGCGATCCGTTGCCCGGAATTTCGATGAATTGAAAACCGGCCGCGTGCGCCAGCGAGGTCACAAGACATAAGGTGGCGAAGAGAAGGTTGGCACGGATCATTTTTCTTCCCGGTTTAACAATGCTAAACGCCTGGATTGTCGTGTCGATGTTACACGAGTGAGCGCGGACGCAAACTTGCCCTTTCGGAACCGGGCATGCGAGTTGGGGGGAGGTTATTGCCGTTTCCGGTCGTGAGACGTGGTGCGACCATCAGTGGTCAATCGACAGTCTGGGCTAGATCGCAGACAATCGTCAGCGTGTCAGTTGAACTTGGGCTGACGGCATCGACAGACGAAACCATACAAAAAGATCGCGACGATGAAAATACTGGGGATTTTCTTGTACTTGTACGGGTTATTGGGAGGGGTGGCCGCACTTTCGCTCACGATCGGTTTATGGTACGAAAAACCGGTTGGCCTGCCATGCGATGTGGTGAGCTGGGATGGGACGCTGTATGTCCGTGAGGGATTCGGAGGTGTGAGAGCATTCCTTGTCAATGAAGGCGGTTCGTTTCTGTTGGCGGCGCAAGGCGTGCATACTCACGCTCCATTCCCAGTGGAGATGCTGCAAGGTCTGACATCCGGCTCCGCTTTGCATATGGAGTTTTGTGACTCTCACCCTGTCCGTTTAACTGCGAATGGCGACGAAGTCTACAAACTGACACAGGAACGCGCGGAAGAGAACATTGCACGCGGGTTGAGATCGACGGTACGCTTCACTGCGTTTTGTTTCGTGGCAGCGATATTGGGTTTTTTGATGGGACGATGGGCATCGATGTACCGTAGTGGATAGGAACGCAAAAAAATGAATTCATGTAGTTCCCGGAAGTCCGGACCTACTACCCATTCGACAACAGCGAACTCACTACCGCCAGATGCAACCAGAGCCGTCACGACAGAACGTCACCGCGGAGCGCGTACTGGCCGGATACCTCGCGAGCGTAACCATAGGAACGCTCGTATTCGTGCTGCTAGCCATGCTGAGCAGAGTAGCCAGTTTCGAAAGCGCAACAAATAACTCGCTCGCAACGAAAGCGATTCATTTTGTCGTGATGCTAGTGCTGATGTTTGCCGTATCGTGGATGTTCGCTATCGGGATCACCGCACTTCCCTGTGCCGCGCTCTCCTTGCTGGCGCGGGCGTTCAGGATTCGCAACTGGATCTTTTATCTGCTCGCGGGAATTGCCCTTGGAATGCTGGCCGTTCGAGCTCACATTGAATTCTTCAATTCGGTTCACTGGTACACCGATCCACCAGACGAGAAGGATGTGACCTGGCTCCAGGGTTTATTCAGCGTGGGGCGATTCCTCGTTCCCTCCGGTGCGGTTGGCGGCATGCTGTTTTGGTGGATCGCGGGCAAACACTATCGGTCGACTGATGCGAAGTCCCGCTAGCCATCCATTCCGGACACAGGCCCAAAGCACTACCTGTTAACCAGCCTGGCCGGCACACTCACCGCGAGCAATCCACCCAGCACCATAAAAGCCGCCAGCATATACATCCCCGAATCGTTAGCCGCGGTCGCCTGCTTCAACCACCCGACCGCATAGGGACTCAGAAAGCCCGCCAGGTTCCCGATCGAATTGATCAACGCAATCCCCGCAGCCGCTCCCGTCCCTGCCAGAATCGCAGTCGGCAAACTCCAGAATAGCGGCAGCGTGGTCAGAATTCCCATGGTGGCCAGTGTCAACCCGGCCATCGCAAGCACGGTGTTATGCGCCCAGACAACCGACAACACCAGCCCCACGGCACCTGCGAACGCCGGCAACGCAATATGCCAACGCCGCTCGCGCGACCGATCCGCGCTGCGCGCCACCAGCACCATCGCAATGACCGCCGCCGCAAACGGAATCGCCGAGAGCAGGCCGATCATGAAAGCATCGGTCACGCCGGTCGCCTTGATGATCGTCGGCAACCAGAAGCTCACGCCATACAGTCCCATCACGAACGAAAAGTAGGTGAGGCTCAACATCAGCACACGCCCGCTCGTGAGCACCTGGCGGATCGGCATGTCATGCTTGGCCGCTTCTTCGGCGGATACCTGGCTTTCGAGCAATTGCTGTTCTTCGCGCGTCAGCCACTTCGCCTTCGCGATCCGGTCATCGAGCATGACGAACACGAGCACGCCGACGATGACCGACGGTAGCCCTTCGAGCAAAAACAGCCACTGCCATCCGTGCCAGCCGTTCACGCCGCTGAAGTTCTTGAGGATATAGCCCGACACCGGTCCGCCGATTACGCCGGATAACGCAATGGCCGTCATGAACCACGTCGTGATCCGTCCGCGCCGATGCGCCGGATACCAGTAGGTGAGGTACAGAATAATGCCGGGAAAGAACCCCGCTTCGGCGAGGCCGAGCAGGAAGCGCATGACGTAGAACATCGTCGGCGTGGTGACGAACATCGTCAGCATCGAGATGATGCCCCACGAGATCATGATCCGCGCGATCCACACGCGCGCGCCGACCTTGTGCAGGATCACGTTGCTCGGCACTTCGAAGATGAAATAGCCGATGAAGAAAATTCCCGCGCCGAAGCCGTACACGGCGTCGCTCAGGCCGAGGTCGGTGCTCATCTGTAACTTCGCGAAGCCGACGTTCACGCGGTCCAGATACGCGACGATGTAGCAGAGCATCAGTAGCGGCGCGAGCCGCCATGTGACCTTGCGGTAGGTCGCTTCTTCGAACGCGGAAGGCGGCACGCCGGCGCCGGGCTGGCGGAGCGGTTCTGCGGGACTCGCCATGGTATCTCCTCTTTTCTTGTGGAATGGAAGTACGGCTGTCGATCGATTCTAGTCGCGCACGGCGATTTGCATGACGAATCGATATGAGGGAAAACACTGACTGCGCGCAGAATCTGATGAGGGCGGCGCAAATTTTCGGGCGCCCGCCGCACCATGCCAGTGAGGCCGCCGGCTTCGAGCAGGCGGCAATCCGGCTCGCTTGTCGAGGGCATGGCATGGTTGAGCGGCTAGTACCGCTTGTCCGATTCCCCTATGGACAGCGAAGATTGTCGGGTGCTCGGAATGCTAAGACTGCCCCTCGGGGTCCAGGTCTGCTTGAGGTTGACGCCGTTCTTTTTATATTCGTTCGCGAGTTCGGTACGATCCCTGACGATTTTCCACCCTGTGTTTGCAACATACATGGCTACCGGAAAGCTCGGGGCGGCAACATGCTGATTCAGGACACTCGTCGGTTCCTCGTTCAGCATGAAAGCGACATAGTTGACCTGAGGGCCGTGCTGCACGAGTCTCCTGTTCCTGTCGCCGGCAGGACGCCGATCCGGGTCGACCGTGCTGATCGCGGCGTTTATCGCGTCAATTATTGCGGTCTCCTCCGTGCTGCCCGAAGGAACCGTGCTGCGTCTCCCCGTCAGTGAAAACATATCGTGGAGATCGTAGTCTCCAGTCAGCGGCAGCGTCTTCCAATCTCTCACATCTTTGAGCGGCTGAAGGGACGCTTTCAATGATTCCAGATCTTTCAGGTCAATGGGAAGGGCCCGATTGGTGCCCGCGTAACCGAGTCTATCGATAAGTTCTTCCTCTGCCGGAACGTCCGACACATCCAGTCGTGCCACGCCCTGTCCCATATGCAACATGCCGGACCTGTCCGGGTACAGGGTAGTCACGTAACCGGTAATGTCGGCCGCTTCGGCAGTTTTCCAAACGCTTTTGGCCGTTGTCGGCGAATAGAGCGCGTCTACCGTAGCTGGCTTGAGCGTCTTCTCCAGCGTATCGTGTCCTTTTGCTTCGGCACCTTCGCCGATTCGTTTAAGCGTGTGTTCTCCGGCAACACGGAAACTACATCCCGCATTCATCGTCTCCAGCGCTATTGAGATGGCGCGCACATGTTTTGCCGCGAGGAATCCTTCTCTGACGACCGCCTGTTCGGTACTCTCCAGGTCCTTGAAGGTTAACCCGACCGCCTCGTTTTTAATTCGCTGCACCAGGGCTCTTATCCGGTTTCTATTGGCCGGAGCCACGGGTCCGCTCAAGGACGATCGACGCGAATCGGTGCTGTTCGTGGTGACGGAAAGCGACGGGCGTGGCTTGAGAGCCGAACGTAGCGGGTGCTGCTCCGGGGCGGGCGGAGCAGGCTCAGGCGCCTCCTTCGTGGCCACCCCGAACGTGTACGAATTCAGTTGTGCGTAGAGGTTGTCAGTCGACGAAACTCCTGACGATGACATATCGGGTGTCCTTTCGAATGGAACATGTCAGCAATCTGTTTTGATGACATCTTCAGTGTTGTCCCGAATCGTGTTTGCCTTCGGCCTTTAGCCTCGATCCGGCTGTACTGGAAACATAAACTCGGCTCGCATAGGTCTCGTCTTCGAGTTACACACAACTCGTGTCGCCACCGATGATCCACATTCCCAGCCAGCACAACCGTGCATTGCCGTGTCGCTTCGATTGTGGTTCTTTTCACGCAAGTGGACCGATGCATAGCGCAACTTATGCTCAGTTAACGAAGGTGTCCCGGGAATGGCGCGACGGAGTGGCTTTGCAGCGGACATGATCGAATTCGGGCCGCATCCCGTTCATAAGCACACCGCGCGCAATGATGCTCAGGCCTTCGAGCGCCGCCGCTTCACTTTTCTAAACGCACCTTCCACCATCCACTTCGAGACACACGCCGGTGACGAACTCCGCGTCATCCGAAGCGAGATAGAGCGCCGCGTTGGCGATATCCTGCGGCGTCGAGAAGCGGCCGAGCGGAATGCCGGCGAGAAAGCGCTGGCGATTCTGCGGCGTATCTTCGACACCCATGAATTCGGAGAGCAGTGCCGTTTCGCCGATCACCGGATTCACGCAGTTCACGCGAATGCGCTCGGGTCCGAGTTCGACCGCGAGCGACTTGCTCGCGATAATCACCGCGCCCTTGCTGCCGTTGTACCAGACGAGCCCCGGGCGCGGCCGCACGCCCGCCGTCGATGCGATATTGACGAAGCTGCCGCCGCCTTGCTCGCGGAAATACGGCACGAACTCCTGCACGCTCCAGTAGATGCTCTTCACGTTCACCGCGTAGACGCGGTCGAATTCGGCCTCGGTTACTTCGAGCACCGGCTTGTTGCGATGCGTGGTGCCCGCGTTGTTGACGACGATCTGCACGCTGCCGAAGTCTTCGATTGCCGCCTCGCGCAGCGTGCGCCAGTCGTCGCGCAGCGCGACGTTGCCGGGCACCGCGATCGCCTTGCCGCCCGCAAGCGCGATCTCGCTCGCGACGCGCTCCGCGGCCGGCCCGTTCAGATCGTTGACCACGACGTTCGCGCCTTCGCGCGCGAAGGTCTTCGCGATGCCTTCGCCGAAACCCGAACCGCCGCCCGTGACGATGGCCGTTTTACCTGTCAAACGCATGATGTCTCCGTTGCTGGTTGTGAGGGATAGCAATGCGTCGTTGCGCCGAAGCCGCCGGCCGCGTCAATCACGAGCCGCCAGGCGCGAACCACGAGCGATGAGCCGCGGCCTAACCATGCCGGATCGCAATCGTCTTCAACACCGTGAACCCATACAGCGCCTCGAAGCCTTTCTCGCGGCCGTGCCCCGAATGCTTGACGCCGCCGAACGGCAATTCGACGCCGCCGCCCGCGCCATAGTTGTTGATGAACACCTGCCCCGAGCGCACGCGTCGCGCGAGCCGCATCTGGCGCGCGCCGTCGCGTGTCCAGATACCGGCGACGAGCCCGTATTGCGTGCCGTTCGCGAGCGCGAGCGCTTCGTCTTCGTCGCGGAACGACATCGCGGCGAGCACCGGGCCGAACACTTCGTCGCGTGCGAGGCGGTGGCTCGCGGGCACGTCGCGCAGCAAGGTCGGCGCCTGGTAGAAGCCGCTCTCGGGCGCTTCGGGAATCACTTCGCCGTGCGCGGCCATCGCAATGCCGTCGTGCTGCGCATCGGAGAGAAAGTCCCACACGCGCTGCTGCTGTTTCGCGCTGATGAGCGGCCCGCAGTCGAGGTCCGCTTGCGAAGGGCCGACGCGCAGCGCCTGGAATGCGCTGCCGAGCCGTTCGAGCAAGGGCTCGTAAATGGCCTCGTCGATCAGCACGCGGCTGCCCGCCGAGCAGGTTTGCCCGGCGTTCTGCACGATCGCCGAGACGAGCACGGGCAGCGCGGCCTCGAGATCGGCGTCGGCGAAGACGATTTGCGGCGACTTGCCGCCGAGTTCGAGCGTGACGGGCACGTGGTTTTCGGCGGCCATCTGCGTGACGAGCTTGCCGGTTTCGGGCGAGCCCGTGAACGACACGTGATCGATGCCCGGATGGCGCGCGAGCGCGGCGCCGGCCTCGTGCCCGTAGCCGGTCACGATATTGAGCGCGCCTGACGGCAGGCCGGCTTCGGCGGCCAGTTCGGCGACGCGGAGCACGGAAAGGCACGCGTCCTCGGCCGGCTTGACGACGCAGGCGTTGCCGGTCGCAAGCGCCGCGCCGACGCTGCGCCCGAAAATCTGCATTGGATAATTCCACGGCACGATATGGCCCGTCACGCCGTGCGGCTCGCGGATCGTCAGCACCGTGTAGCCGGCCTGGTAGGGCAGCGTTTCGCCGTGCAGCTTGTCGGCGGCGCCGGCGTAGAACTCGAAATAGCGCACGAA
>NZ_VWWM01000094.1:0-267 GCF_011752945.1 Paraburkholderia sp. Cy-641 | reverse complement strand
GCGTCGTGTAGATCTAGGTGGTGGGCGGAGGATTAAAAAAAAAAAAAAAAAAAAAAAAAATAGACACGAACTATGTCAAAGGAGTTTATAGAATAGCATACAGAGATAAGATCAGAAGGTAATATGTCGTGAGCATTAACAATACGTGATATGATACATCAAGTAATGAAAGCAAAAGTAGTAGACGACATAGAGCAACACAATAAGAGTGAAGTGCACAAAATTACTGACGCTAGGAGAATCACATCACACAACATACATAGAAGT
>NZ_VWWM01000093.1:0-18774 GCF_011752945.1 Paraburkholderia sp. Cy-641 | reverse complement strand
GCGCGAGGGCCGCGAGCGCGACAACCGTGGCGCCGAGCGCGCGGAAGCCGTCGAAGGCGCGGCGCGCGGTGAGCGCCAGGAGCGCCGCGAACGGGGTGAGCGCACCGAACGCGGCGAGCGTCGCAAGCCGCAGGCGGAAGCCGTCGCGGCGCTGACGCAAACCGAAGCGCAAGCTGCCGACGAACAGGCAATCAGCCGCGCCGTCGCGGACGAAAACGGTGCGCCGGTCGATCAGGAAGCGGTGGCGCGTGAAGGCGAAGAGCGTCGTCGTCGCCGTCGCGGCCGTCGCGGTGGTCGTCGTGAGCGTGAAGAAGACGTGAACGGCAACCTCGCGGCGGATGTCGCGGAAGCCGAAGGCGAAGGCGAAACCGTCGGTGAAACCGCCGCCACGAGCGACGAAGCGCCGATTCGTGCCGCCCAGCCGGTCAGCGAAACGCAGAACGTGACGCCGGTCGACGTGGTGGTCGCCGCTGTCGCGACGGAAAGCGTCGTCGTGACCGAGTTGCATGCGGCAGCCGAAACGCCGCTGGCTGCGGAAAACGCAGCGAAGACCGAAACGGTCGTGCCGCTCGAACAGGCTCCGGTTGCACCGCAGGCAATCGCGGAAGCACCCGCTGAAGCACCCGTGGCGGAAGCCCAGACTGCACCGGCCGTGAGCGAAACGGCTTCGCCGGTTGAACCGGTCGCGCATACCGAAGCGCCGGCTCAGGCTGAAGCACCGGTAGTTGCAGCGGCTGCCGAAGCACAACCGGCGGCACAGCCCGAAGTGCGAACGGAACCGCAGGTGGAACCGCAAGCGGCCCCGGCTCAGGCCGAAACGGCAGCGCCGGCTACCGCTACCGTCGCAGCAGCACCGGCCGTCGAGCCGGCGCCGCAAGCCGAGGTCGCCGAGCCGCAGCCGGTCGTCGCAGCGGAACCGGCTGCCGTCGAACCGGCAGCCAAGCCCGCGCCGCAGCAGGCACCGGCGCACGGTGGTGCGGCATCGGCCGACGCGCTGAAGCCGATCCTCGAACAGGCTGGCCTGATCTGGGTCAACACCGACGCCGACAAGCTGCGCGCCGCGCAGGAAATGGCAGCGCAGGCGGCCAAGCCGCCGCGCGTGGCACGCGAGCGCAAGCCGCTGCCGCCGGTCGACAGCACGCCGATGCAGCAGGTCGAAACGGTCAAGCAGCCGCAGTAAGCTACTCTTGTCAGCAAAAGCCCGCCCTCACCGGCGGGCTTTTTTCGTTTGGGGACGACCGCAACGTCGCTAGCGAAAAGCACGGCTGCATGCCGCTCCCCGTATACCCCGACAAGCCCCGTGGCACGCCTGTCGCCGCGAGCATTTCCGATAGAATGAATAATTCGCTGTCCGTTCAAGCATTCGACGAAGCACCTCATGTCCCGACGCATCATTCCCGTTGCCGATCTCAGCTCGGCGCCGGTTATCGCCGGCCCGGCGCAGACGCCTAGCGGCGCGCTGCACGATACGCTCGCGCGTCCGCTGCGCGATCTGCGCATCTCGGTCACGGATCGCTGCAATTTCCGCTGCGTCTACTGCATGCCGCGCGCGGTGTTCGACAAGGACTACGCGTTCCTGCCGCACAGCGCGCTCCTGAGCTTCGAGGAGATCGAACGGCTCGCGCAACTCTTCGTCGCGCATGGCGTCGAGAAAATCCGTCTGACGGGCGGCGAGCCGCTCCTGCGCAAGAACCTCGAATTCCTGATCGAACGGCTCGCCCGCCTGACCACGCCGGCAGGCCGTCCGCTCGACCTCACGCTGACCACCAACGGCTCGCTGCTCGCGCGCAAGGCGCGCGGCCTCAAGGACGCCGGACTCGGCCGCGTGACCGTCAGCCTCGACGCGCTCGACGACACGCTGTTTCGCCGCATGAACGACGCCGATTTCGCAGTCGCCGACGTGCTCGATGGCATTGCCGCGGCGCAGGCGGTCGGGCTCGCGCCCGTGAAGGTCAACATGGTCGTCAAACGCGGCACCAACGACGGCGAAATCGTGCCGATGGCGCGCCATTTCAAAGACACGGGCACAGTGCTGCGCTTTATCGAATACATGGACGTCGGCACCTCGAACGGCTGGAATATGACCGAGGTGCTGCCGTCCGCCGACGTCGTCACGCGCATCGCCGAACACTTCCCGCTCGCGCCGCTCGAAGCGCATAGCGCCGCCGAAACCGCGCAGCGCTGGGGCTACGTCGACGGCGGCGGCGAGATCGGCGTGATTTCGAGCGTCACGCGGGCGTTTTGCGGCAATTGCACGCGCGCGCGGCTGTCGACCGAAGGCAAGCTGTACCTGTGCCTGTTCGCGTCGGCCGGCCACGATTTGCGCGCCTTGCTGCGCGGCGGCGCGAGCGACGCCGAGATCGCCACCGCCATCGCCGAAATCTGGCAAGGCCGCGGCGACCGCTATTCGCAACTGCGCGGCAGCCACCCGGCCTCGCTCGACGAACCGGCCGCACGGCGCGTCGAAATGTCCTACATCGGCGGCTGAGCGGCCGGCGCATGTCAATCACTCGTGAACAGATCACCGGCCTCGTGCTCGCGGGCGGCCGCGGCACGCGCATGGGCGGGGTCGACAAGGGGCTGCAGATGCTGCATGGCAAACCGCTCGCCGCGCACGTGCTGCGGCGCCTCGCACCGCAAACGGCTGCCCTGCTGATCAGCGCGAACCGCCATCCCGACATCTATGCCGCGCTCGGCGCCACCTATCGCGCGACGGTCGTCGCCGACACGCTCGCCGGCTTTCCCGGCCCGCTCGCCGGCATGCTTGTCGGACTGCGCACCGCCGGCACCGCGTATCTGCTCAGCGTGCCCTGCGATTCGCCGTGGCTGCCCGCCGACCTCGCCGCCCGCCTCGCGCACGCGTTGGACGAAAAGCAGGCCGATATCGTCACCGTCACCACCCTCGACGCTCACGGCGCGGCGTCGCTGCACCCCGTGTTCGCGCTCATGCGCACCACCCTCGCGGACGACCTCGCGGCCTTTCTGGCCGCCGGCGAACGCAAGGTGCGCGCGTGGTACGCGCGCCACACGACGGTCGAAGTCGCCTTTGCCGACGAGCGCCCGTTTTACAATGCCAACTCGTTACAAGAACTCGCCGACCTCGAACGTGATCGAGGCCCCGGCTGACCTCCGCTCCGGCCGCACGGCGATTGCCGCGCCCCTCTCCGGGCGCGCCGCCCAGCCCTTCATGACCACGCCCAACGACTTTTCCCGCTGCGTCGCGCAGTACGATCCTCACGCGCTACCCGTTTCGGCCGCTCAGGCGATTGTCCGGCAGTGGGCGACGCCGGTCGCGGCGGCCGAACGCGTGGCGTTGCGCGATGCGCTCGACCGTGTGCTCGCGACCGACATCGTCTCGCCGATCGACGTCCCCGCGCACGACAATTCGGCCATGGACGGCTACGCATTCAACCGCGCGGCGCTCGCCGGCGGCGCCGGGAACGTCGAGCTGACGGTGGCCGGCAAGGCGCTCGCCGGCCATCCGTTCACAGGCCGCGTCGCAACGAACCAGTGCGTGCGCGTCATGACGGGCGCGTGCCTTCCCGCCGACTGCGACACCGTCGTGCCGCAGGAACTGGTGGAGCGCGACAGCACGGATGCCGCTTCGATCCGCTTCGCCGCCGGCGCGGTCGCGGCCGGCGCGAACCGTCGTCTTGCCGGCGAAGACCTCGCGCGCGGCCACGTCGCGCTGCGCGCCGGGCGCATCGTGCGCGCATCCGACCTCGGCCTGCTGGCGTCGCTCGGCATCGGCGAAGTCAGCGTGCGGCGGCGTCTGCGTGTCGCGTTCTTCTCGACCGGCGACGAACTGCGCTCGCTCGGCGAGCCGCTCGATGCGGGCTCGGTGTACGACAGCAACCGCTACACCCTGTTTGCGATGCTGCGCCGCCTGAACGTGGACGCGCTCGATCTCGGCGTCGTGCGCGACGAACCGGCCGCGCTCGAAGCGGCGCTGCACAGCGCCGCGGCCAATGCCGACGTCGTGCTGACCTCGGGCGGCGTATCGGTCGGCGAAGCCGATTTCACGAAGCAACTGCTGCAGACGTTCGGCGACGTCGCGTTCTGGAGCCTCGCGATGCGCCCCGGCCGGCCACTCGCATTCGGCCGCCTCTGGTCCGGCGCGCAACCGGGGCTCGGCAAACCCGCGCTATTCTTCGGCCTGCCGGGCAATCCGGTCGCCGTGATGGTGACGTTCTATCAGATCGTGCGCGAGGCGCTACTGCTGATGTCCGGCGCGACGCCGCAGCCGCTGCCGGTCATTCACGCGACGAGCCGCGAGGTGCTGCGCAAGCGCCCGGGCCGCACGGAATTCCAGCGCGGCGTGGCCGCACCGGACGCTCACGGCCACTGGCACGTCAGCCCGACCGGCTCGCAAAGCTCGGGCGTGCTGAGCTCGATGAGCGAAGCGAACTGCTTTATCGTGCTCGGCCATGACGAAGGCGACATCGCCGCCGGAGAACACGTTTCGATCATGCTCTTCGACGGCCTTATCTGACGCCGGCCGGCGCGGCGCACACCATCAGCGGCTTCACCCACACGACTATCACGACACACGGGTTTGACTTACATGAAAAAACAGATCTCGTTCATCGCACCTGGACAGACGGCCAAAGCGCTGATCCTCGTGTACCTGACGTTCTCGGTGCCGATCGTGCTGCTCGGCGTCGTGGTCGCGTTCGTGCGCTACGGCTCGGTCGAGCTGAGCACGGTCTTCAGCGCCCTGCTGCTGAACGCGATTCTCGGCTTCGTGCTGCTGTGGATCGCCTGCCACGCGTACAACTGGGTGGCGTCGCGCTTCGGCGGCATCGAAATCCATCTGACCGACGTGCCCGAAGAGGCGTAATGCCGGCGGATGCCAGCGCAATCTTCGCGCCGGCATCCGAAAACTCCGTTATGGCTCGTCGGGCTCCACGCCCGACAGCGCCTCTCCCAGCAACCCGCTCGCCTCGTCGCCAGGCAACGCCTCGACGTCGCGCAGCTTGCGATTCATCACGCGCGTGCGCGTTTCCGCGGCCTCGATCGAACGCGTGACGGTTTCGAGCTGCGCTTTCGTCTTCGCGAGCACGTCGCCGAATTTACCGAATTCCGTTTTCACCGCACCGAGCACCTGCCACACCTCGCTCGAACGCTGTTCGATGGCGAGCGTGCGGAAGCCCATCTGCAGGCTGTTGAGCAGCGCGGTCAGCGTGGTCGGCCCCGCGATGGTCACGCGGTAATCGCGCTGCAGCAGGTCCGAGAGCCCCGGCCGGCGCAGCACTTCCGCGTAGAGACCCTCAGTGGGCAGAAACAGCAGCGCGAAGTCGGTCGTATGCGGCGGCGCCACGTACTTCTCGGCGATCGTGCGCGCCTCGGCGCGAATCCGTGCTTCGAGCGCACGCGACGCTTCTTCCACCGCCACCGGGTCGGCGCGCTCCTGCGCTTCGATCAGCCGCTCGTAGTCTTCACGCGGAAATTTGGCGTCGATCGGCAGCCATACCGGCATATTCGCGCCGCCGGGCTCGGGACGCCCCGGCAGGCGAATCGCGAACTCGACGCGATCCGCGCTCTTCGGCACCGTCGCGACGTTCTTCGCATATTGGTCGGCGGTAAGCAGCTGTTCGAGCAACGCTTCGAGCTGCACCTCGCCCCACGTGCCGCGCGTCTTCACATTGGTCAGCACACGCTTCAGATCGCCGACGCCGGCCGCCAGCGTTTGCATTTCGCCGAGGCCGCGATGCACCTGTTCGAGCCGGTCGGAGACGAGCTTGAACGATTCGCCGAGGCGCTGCTCGAGCGTCGCATGCAGCTTTTCGTCGACGGTGCGGCGCATTTCCTCGAGCCGCGCCGCATTGTTCGCCTCGATATCCTTCAGGCGCTGCTCGATGGTCGCGCGCACTTCGGCAAAGCGCCGCTCGTTCGCCTCGGTGAGCTGCCCGAGTTGCAGGCTCAGCGTGTCGCCGAACTGCTTGAGCGAGCGGCCCTGCTCGTCGCGCGCCTGCTGCGCCTGCACCTGCAGGCTGTGCCGCACGGCGTCGAGCTGCTGCGCGAAGCCGTCGATCTTGCCGCCCTGCACCGTCGCCATGCTGCCGAACTGCGCGGCGAGTGTCTGCTGAAACTGCGCAAAACCGCCGCTTTGCTCGCTACGCGACACGCGCGCCGTCTCGGCGATGTCGTTGCGCAGTTGCCGCTCGAGCCGCTCGGCGGTATGCGCCTGCGCGTCGACGACAGCATCGACGCGTTCGTTCAGCATGTCGAACTGCTCGTGCTGCTCCGTGCGGTCACGCCCGCGCAGCAGCAACGCGAGCGCGATCACGAGAGCGACCGCCAGCACCGCGACGGCCGCCACCAGAATCATCGTCATGAACGCGCCTTGCCGAGCACATCGGGATTGATCGGATTCGGCGGCTGACCGGCGCGCGGCCCTTCGCCGAGCGCGGCGATGAGGTTGTCGGCGGCGAGATTCGCCATCGCGCGGCGCGTCGCTTCGGTGGCGCTGGCGATGTGCGGGGTCAGCACGACGTTCGGCACGTCGAGCAGCGCCGGGTTCAGGTTCGGCTCGCCTTCGAACACGTCGAGACCGGCCGCCGCGATGCGCTTCTCACGCAACGCCTGCGCCAACGCCGCATCGTCGACGATGCCGCCGCGCGCGATGTTGGTGAGCGTCGCGCTCGGCTTCATGAGCGCGAGTTCGGCCGCGCCGATCGTGTGATGGTTTTCCTTCGTGTACGGCAACACCAGCACGACGTGATCGGCGCGCCGCAGCAGGTCCTGCTTCGACACGTACTCCGCGTTCAGCTCGGCCTCGATCTGAGGCGCGACGCGCGAGCGGTTGTGATAGATCACGCGCATGTTGAAGCCTTTCGCACGCCGCGCGAGCGCCTGGCCGATGCGGCCCATGCCGACCACGCCGAGCGTCGAGCCGTACAGGTCGCTGCCGAGGAAACCGTCGTAGCTCCACTTCTGCCATTGACCCGCGCGCAGCCAGTGCTCCGATTCGGCGATGCGGCGCGCCGCGGCCATCATCAGCGCCCAGCCGAAATCGGCGGTCGACTCGTTGAGCACGTCCGGCGTGTTGGTGCCGAGCACGTTCGCGGCGTTGAACGCGGCCATGTCGAAGTTGTTGTAGCCCACCGCCATGTTCGACACCACGCGCAGACGCGGCGCCGCCGCGAGCACGTCCGCGCCGATCATTTCGCCGGCGGTCAGCGCGCCGTCCTTGTCCGCGAGACGGCGCTTCAGTTCGTCGGCGGGCAGCACGTCACCCTGGTTCGCGTCGACGTCGAAGTATTGTTTGAGCCTGTCGATCACGTCGGGAAAGATCGAACGGGCCACGAGGATTTTCTGCATTGCAAGTCTCCGTAGGGGCGTCGGGCGGAATCGCCTCGGCGTCGAAATCAGTGTCTGAAAAAGAGCCAGCCGGTCAGCGCGAACAGCGGCAGCAGCACCGCACCCGACCAGCCCAGATACGCAAAGAAGCCCGGCATGCGCACGCCGCGGGATTGCGCGATGGCCTTCACCATGAAGTTCGGCGCGTTGCCGATATACGTGTTCGCACCCATGAACACCGCGCCGGCCGAAATCGCCGCTAGCGTGGTCGCGCCGCTCGTCATCAGCGTCTGCGCGTCGCCGCCCGCGAGGTTGAAGAACACGAGGTAGGTCGGCGCGTTGTCGAGGAACGAAGATAGCAGACCGGTCGCCCAGAAATACATGATGTCGCGCGGCTCGCCGGACGGCTCGTTGACGAGATGCACGAGGCCCGCGAACGCACCGGCTTGCCCCGCGCGCAGCATCGCGATGACCGGCACGATCGTCACGAAGATGCCGGCGAACAGCTTGGCCACTTCCTCGATCGGCGCCCAGTTGAAATCGTTGCCCGTGCGAGCCGCACGTGGCGTCAGCGCGAGCGACAGCAGCGTGACGCCGACGAGCGCGACGTCGCGCACGATGTTCTGCAGCGCGACGTGCGTGCCGAATACCTCGAACGTGATTTGCGGACGCCATAGTCCGCTCATCAGCACGAGCGCGATCGCCGCGGCGAGCAGCACGAAATTTATCTTGCCGTCGATGCCGTTCCGCTCTCTTTGCGGCGACGGTTCGGAGCAGCGCGACCGCGCATCCTCACGCCGATGGAAGTAGTACGAGTCGAGCGCGTAAAAGATCGCGAGCAGCACGCCGCTCACGAACAGCATCGGCCGCGCGAGATGCGTGGTGGTCCAGAAAAAACTCACGCCTTCGAGAAAGCCGAGAAAGAGCGGCGGGTCGCCGAGCGGCGACAGCGAGCCGCCCACGTTCGCCACGAGGAAAATGAAGAACACGACCACATGAACCACGTGACGACGATTGTCGTTCGCGCGCAGCAACGGACGGATCAGCAGCATCGCGGCGCCGGTCGTGCCCATCACGCTCGCGAGCACAGTGCCGAGCGCCAGAATCGCGGTGTTCAGACGCGGCGTGCCGCGCAGATTGCCGCGCACGCGGATGCCGCCCGCGACCGTATAAAGCGCGGTCAACAGGATGATGAACGGGATGTACTCGTCGAACAGCGCATGAGCGAGTGCGCCGAGCGCCTCGTGCGCGCCGAAGCTCAGCGCAAACGGCACGAGAAACGCCAGCGCCCACGCCGCCGCGACCTTGCCGAAATGGCGATGCCAGAACGCCGGAGCGACAAGCGGAAATAGCACGATGGAGAGCAGCACGCCAGCAAACGGCACGCCCCAAAACGCGGAGAGCACGGCCCCGTCGAAGGTCGCGGCCAGGGTGGGACTGGACCAGCTCGCCAGCATCAATGCAACAGCGAGCCACTGGCCTGCCCTTACCGGCGGCACTTGCATGCCGCCGTGGCGCCGGTGACGACGGACAGCGCCCTCTACCACGCGCAGCGCATGTGCCGCACCTGCCGCCCGCGCGCTGAAACGCCGCCGCGTGCTTCGCTCAGGCACCCTGCACGACGATCGCATGCACGCGATAAGGGCCGTGCGCGCCGAGCACGATAGTCTGTTCGATGTCGCCCGTGCGCGAAGGACCCGAAACGAAATTGACGGCGCGCGGCAGCTCGCCGCGCTCCTTGCGGATCAGGCCGAACGCCTCTTCATGACCCGCGACGATGCGTGAAGCCGGCACGATCGCGATGTGCGTTTCCGGCAGCAGCGCCGCCGATGCGTAGGTCTGCGGACCCGAGAGCAGCACGAGCGTGCCGGTTTCGGCGGTCGCGCAGAAGCAGCCGGTGAGACCGACGGCGTCGTTGTCTTGAGGTTTGCGGAATTCGACGGCGAGGCCGGCTTCGCTCCATGGCAGATCGCCTAGCGTTTGCCAGGCGACGGCCCGCAGCGGCAAACCGTGTTGCGTCAGATAGCGATGCGCGGCGGCGGGGACATCGGAGAGGGCCTGCACGGTGTCGACCGTGGTCGCCATTTTTTGTGCTTCGTCGACGAAGCGCGCACACAGATCGCCGGACATCTCCGGACGCGGGCCGGCCGGATGGCGTGCGAGGTAATCCGTCACGGCCTCGCGTTCGGCAGCGCTCGGCTCGGGTTCGCGTCCCTGCGCTGCGCGGATGCGCGCCAGGATGTTGCGGCGGGCAATCGATGTGTCCATAAGCGAGGTCCTCGTGTCGACAGCCGTGCGGTATGGCGAGGATTATACCGACCACCCCTCGCGCGAACACCCTGGCCGAACGGCATATTGCCGTGCGTCGCGAGTGCGGCGACACTGGTCACCGAACCTGTATGGACATGAACGTAAGCCGCCCATGAACCTGCACGACAGCCGGGAGGTCAGCCGAAACAAAACAAGTCGGAAAGCAGGCTGAAGCGCAAACCGGACGGCATTGCCCGGCATCACGCGTTACTTCGCCGCCTCTTCCTCCGGCTGCGTGATGCCGAACACCTGGCACAGATACGCGAGATAAGCCTTGTCCTCGCACATGTTCTTGCCCGGCGAGTCCGACAGTTTCGCAACCGGCTGACCGTTGCAGCGGACCATCTTGATGACGATCTGCAGCGGGTTATAGCCGAGGTCGTTGGTCAGATTGGTGCCGACGCCGAACGCGAGCTTGCAGCGGCCGCGGAAGCGTTCGTAGAGTTGCAGCACCTTCGGGATGTCGAGCGCGTCGGAGAACACGAGAATCTTCGTGCGCGGGTCGCAGCGATTGGCCTCGTAGTGCTTGAGCAGACGCTCGCCCCAGTCGAACGGATCGCCGGAATCGTGGCGCGCACCGTCGAACAGCTTGCAGAAGTACATGTCGAAGTCGCGCAGGAACGCCTGCATGCCGTACACGTCGGACAGCGCGATACCGAGGTCGCCGCGATATTCCTTCGCCCACATCTCGAAGCCGAAAATCTGCGAATCGCGCAGCCGCGGACCGAGCGCCTGGCAAGCCTGGAGATATTCGTGCGCCATCGTGCCGAGCGGCGTGAGGCTGTGCTTCATCGCGTAGAACACGTTGCTCGTGCCCGCGAACTGCTCGCCGAGACCGTCCTTGAGCGTGAGGATCACTTCCTCGTGCCATTGCCTCGAGAAGCGGCGGCGCGTGCCGTAGTCGGCGATCTTGCAGTCGGCGAATTCGGGGCGCGCGCCGAGCAGTTGAATCTTGTCGAGCAGACGGCCGCGGCCTTCGCGGTAGTCCGGCTCCTGCTGCGTGTTGCGGAAATAGACTTCGTTGACGATCGCGAGTACCGGAATCTCGAAGAGGATCGTATGCAGCCACGGCCCCTTGATGTCGATGTCGATTTCGCCATTGCCCTTCGGCGACGGCGTGATCGAAATGTACTTCTCGTTCAGATGGAACAGCGCGAGGAACTCGATGAAGTCGCCCTTGATGAAGCGCATGCGCCGCAGGTAGTCGAGTTCGTCGTCGGTGAAACGCAGTTCGCAGAGCTTGCGCACCTCGCCGCGAATTTCGTCGATATACGGCACGAGATCGACATTCGGCGTACGGCAGCGGAAGCGGTATTCCACGTTCGCGGCGGGAAAGTGATGCAAGACCACCTGCATCATCGTGAACTTGTACAGATCGGTATCGAGCAGCGAAGTAATCATCATGATGGTACGAACTGGACCGCTGGAAAAACGAAAAGGGCTCACACGACCCTTGCAACGAACGCGCATACGTCGCGCGCCTGACGCATGTTACCCGATGCGCTCGCATTCAGCGCGTCGCAAGCTCTCGCACGGCACGCCGCGGCACCCCATAAACTAATCACAAAAACATATAAGAGGCACGGCCCGATGCTTCATGCGCCTCTTGACGTTACGTTACAATACCCCTTTTGGCGTCCGCGCCTTCCCTGATTCCGTATGCAGGAGCTGCCTGAATGACTCACGTTGTGACCGAAAGCTGCATCAAGTGCCGCTATACCGACTGTGTCGATGTGTGCCCGGTGGACTGCTTTCGCGAAGGTCCCAACTTCCTCGCGATCGACCCCGATGAATGCATCGACTGCGCCGTGTGCGTAGCCGAGTGCCCGGTGAACGCCATCTATGCCGAAGAAGACGTGCCGGGCGACCAGCAGGACTTCATCGCGCTGAACGCCGATCTGGCGAAGGCGTGGCCGAGCATCACGAAGACCAAGGCACCGCTGCCGGAAGCCGACGAATTCAAGGACGTGAAGGAAAAGCTCGCGCTGCTCGCGCGCTAAGCGGCAACCTGTCACCCACCCTGCCAATTCGGATTTGTTATCAAGATGACCGCAGGGTATTGACAGGCACTTAAGCTACTTCTACAATTTCGCTTCTCTGTTGTTGTTCTGTTCCTCGATAGCTCAGTCGGTAGAGCGCCGGACTGTTAATCCGTAGGTCCCTGGTTCGAGCCCAGGTCGAGGAGCCAAGAATTGCAAAAGCCCGTTAACCAAGACGGGTTTTTTTATGTAGATCAAGTTGTACTGCTGTTCCTCGATAGCTCAGTCGGTAGAGCGCCGGACTGTTAATCCGTAGGTCCCTGGTTCGAGCCCAGGTCGAGGAGCCAAAATTTTGAAAGGCCCGCATCCGTGCGGGCCTTTTTGTTTTGGCAGCGACGCTACGCGTCCTTCTCGCAACGATACGATTTCACACGTCGTGTATTGAGGATCGCATGCACGCAACGCGAACGCACCGACGCAAATCATCGGCACGCAGGTTTGCATGGCACCGCCCGCGCGCCGTTATACGATGGCGGCTTCGCGGCGCATTTCTCGCATTTCCTCTCGCGATTCTCGCGCTGCTCCACTCCAGGCACTCAACCGGGCATGTCCATGAACTCCACCTCGTTGCGCATCGCGCTCGCCGCCGTCGGCGTACTGCTGCTGCCTTCGGCGCACAGCGAAGAAGTCGCCAGCGTCAATACGAATTTCCGTATCACCGGTTCGGACCGCGTGGTCGTCGAGGCTTACGACGATCCCGTCGTGCAAGGCGTTACCTGCTATGTGTCGCGGGCGCGCACGGGCGGCGTCAAGGGCACGCTCGGTCTCGCCGAAGATCCGACCGAGGCGTCGATCGCCTGCCGCCAGGTCGGGCCGCTGCATTTCACCGGTCCCGTGAAGCAGAAGGACGATGTGTTTTCGGTGAGCATGTCGTTGATCTTCAAGTCGCTGCACGTCGTGCGCGTGGTCGACACGAAGCGCAACGCGCTCGTCTATCTGACCTATAGCGATCGCGTGGTCAGCGGCAGCGCGAAAAACAGCGTCAGTGCCGTACCGATGCCGAACGGCACCACGATTCCCGTCAAATGACAGGCGACAGGCGTGGCAGGGCCACGGTCAACACCTCAGCGCGCGTGCGTCCCGGCAAGGCTTGCCGCGACGTATCGCGCGTGCCGCCGCCCGATATTGCCTCGCCGTCCGACACGCTCCGCGTGATGTCCCTCCCGAGCGGCGCCCGCCGCCGCACATGCCCACGACGCGCTACACTGATCGGCCCAGCCGGACTTTTGTCATGACCACCACCCACCGCTTCCGCGATTCCGCCCGCTACTGGCGCACGCCGCTTCTGCCCGGCGCGGACCTGCTCACGGCCGAATATCGCGATCACGAATTCGCGCCGCATTGGCACGATGCGTACACGATCCCGGTGATCGTCGCGGGCGCGGAATGCTACCGGTATCGCGGCGAGCATTATGTTGCCGAGGCCGGCAGCGTGCCCATCATCAACCCGGGCGAACTGCATACGGGATCGAAGGCAGTCGAGGCCGGCTGGCGGTATCGCGTGATCTATGCGCCGGTCGAGTTCATGCACGATCTCGCCGCGGAAGTCGGCGGCAAACCGCAGGCCTTGCCGTGGTTCGCGCCCGGCGTGATCCGCGATCCCGATCTCGCGATGCGGCTCGCGTGCGCGCATCGCCTGCTCGAAGCGGGCGACGACGAACTCGCCGCCGAGGCCGCGATGCTCGACGCGCTGTCCACGCTGCTGGTCCGCTATGCGCAGACACGGCCGGAGCCGGCGCGCCTCGCCACCGACGACGTGCGCGTCGCGCTCATGCAGGAGCGCCTCGCTGGCGACCTGCTCGAGTCCGTGCCGCTCGCGGAAGTGGCGAAGGCGACGGGGCTGTCGCCGTTTCACGCGGCGCGCCTCTTCACGCGAACGACCGGCTTGCCGCCGCACGCGTGGCGCAATCAGGTGCGCCTGCAGCGCTCGCTCGCGCCGCTGCGCGCGGGCATCCCGGTAACGGACGTCGCCGCCGCGAGCGGCTTCACCGACCAGAGTCATTTCACGCGCCACTTCCGCCGCATGTTCGGCGTGCCGCCCGGCCAGTGGCAGGGAACCGCGCGCGGAGCCTGAGCACGCGGGGCGGGGCGTCCGGGCAGCCCACGCGCTGACCGTAGCGCAAACAGCCGCACCGGCCCGGCGAACAGCGCCGAAGTCGATCCCGTCGTTTCCGGCTAGATGGCTAATAGCCGAATCTTCGAGCAGGGAAAATCAGGCGCGAAGCGGTGGCCTGCCGCGCCTCCATCGGCCTGCTTGGCCCATCCCCTCACCCGCCCGCAACGGGAACAGCACCCCGAACAGACAACCCGAACGACGACCCCGCAGCAAGAACGTACAAGCCCACCGCACCGCTCCCCGCTATGCTTCCGCAATCAAGGAGGCCAGATTGACCGATTCCCCCCAAGGCCAGCCCGTTCGCCCAGGCCATCTCAAAGAACTCAGCGCCGGCGCGCGCGACATCATTCCGATGCTGGTCGGCGCGGCGCCGTTCGGCGTCATTTTCGGCACGCTCGTCGCATCCGGCCCGCTGCATCTGTGGCACGGCCAGTTGATGTCGCTGATCGTATTCGCCGGCTCCGCGCAGTTCATCGCGCTCGGCCTGATCGCCGGACACGCGAGTTTCGCCGTGATCTGGGCGACCACGCTCGTCGTCAATCTGCGTCACGTGCTGTATAGCGCGACGCTTGCACCGCATGTCGCGCATCTGCCCAAACGCTGGCGCTGGGCGCTCGGCGCGCTGCTCACCGACGAAGTCTTCGCGGTCGCGTGGGAGCACTACCGGCATCGCGAACCGGGCACGGTCGGTCCGTATTATTTCTTCGGTGCCGGCGCGGCGATGTATCTGAACTGGCAGTTGTGGACCGTCGTCGGCCTGCTGTTCGGCGCGGCCTTCCCGGGCCTGCAAGCGCTCGGACTCGATTTCGCGATGGTCGCGACGTTCATCGCGATCGTCGTGCCGCAACTGGTCGCACTGCGCTTTATCGCGGCAGCCGCGACGGCGGGCACGCTGGCGTTTTTCTGGCAGGCATGGCCGTACAAGCTCGGCCTGCTCGGCGCGGTCTTCGCCGGCGTTGCAGTCGGCGTGCTGCTGTCGAGTTCGCGCCTGAGCCTGCGCGGCTCGCGCACCGCTGCGGAGGCCACGCGATGAACTACGTCCTTCTGATCGCCGGCATGGCCGCCATCACGTGGGTGATCCGCGCCGCCGTGTTCGTGCTCGGCGACCGGCTCGTATTCCCGCCGCTGCTGCGCACCGCGCTCAGCTTCGTGCCCGTTACCGTGCTGACCGCGATCATCGTGCCGATGGCCGTTTCGCCGCACGGCAACCATGCCGAGCTGAGCTGGCGCAATCCGCAGCTGGTCGGGGCGCTGGCGGCCGTCGTCGTCAGCGCGACGACGCGCCGGCCGCTGCTGACCATCGCGGTCGGGCTGGCCGTGTTCTTCCTCTGGCAGTGCGTCGTGCTGAAGTAAGCGCGTTCCGGGCCCGACCGCGCGGCTGATGCTGGCCGCGCGATGGCTCTGTACCGCGTTCGCGCCGGGCCAGCTCTCACTCCTTCACGCCCCACGCCCCACGCCCCACGCCCTCAAGTTTCCCTCAACTCCGCCGATAAGCAGTCGAGGTCCGCTCATCGGGATTCGTCCCGCTGATGACGCGGCAACAGGCTGGAACAGCCGCGCCGGCAGCCGGCGTCGCATCGCCCCCGGTCCGCGTGCGGCCGGCGAGCGGCGCGACGCGCACCGCGCGGCACGAAAACGGGATAACACATGGGTCAAATCACCCTCAAGCTCAAGGACGAGACCGTCACGTCGCTGCGCAAAGACTTCGAGGCGTTTCTGCGGGTCTCGCTGAAACTCGATCCGCAGTTCGCGACGCCGTCGTTCGAGGACTTTTTGCGCGCGAAGCTGCTCGACAACATGGTGCCGCTAACCGAACACGCGGTGCAGCGGATGCTCCAGGGCGGCCAATACGCGTGGGCCAAGCGCACGCTCGACAAGGAGTTTCCCGACGTCGTCGCAATTCTGATGCGCCAGGCGGGCGAGTTCGGCTTCGGCTTCGCCGCGCGCTCGGAATGGACGCCCGAGGAACTGGCGAAGCAATGCCGCGACTGGGCGGCCGCGATCGTCAAGGAAGCGGAAGGCGACGCGACGCTCGTCGATCCGCTCGCCGCGCAGATCAGGAGCGCGGCACAGGACATCCAGGCGCTCGAAGAGGTAATGCAAACGCCGGCCTGGCGGCTCGTCGAATCGCTGCGTCAGCGCGTCTACGAGGCGAAGGTCGCGTGCGAGACGAGCACGGGCAGCACCGCGCGCGAAAAACTCGGCGAGCTGCGCGGACTCCTGCGCCTCGGCCTTGCGCACGGCACGTTCCAGAAGCAGGAAGCGCAGCAGATCATGGAATACCTGCGCCTGCTCAAGCCCGAGATTTTCGTCGAGGAACCGGACGACGTGTTCTCGCGGCTCGCCGCGTGGCTGCGCAACTTCTTCGTGCCGCCGCGCCCGGTGGCACCGCAGCAGCAACAGCAGCGGCAGTCGCGCTAGGCGGCGCGCGGGGTTCGCGGGGTTCGCGCCGCGCGGCGGCAAGACCGGGCAACGGTGGCCATCCGCCGTCGCGGCGCAGCAGCAGCACTGCGAGACACACGCACAATGGCGTCATCGCCGAATTCGTTCATCCCGCTCCGAGACGCCGTGCCTTGCTCCCGGCGCGCCGCACTCAATCCCACATCTTCCTGAGTTTCGCCGCAATCTCGATCTTCGCCTGCGCAGCGGCGGCGAGCCCCGCCGCACTCGGCGCGCGCGCGACCGGCACGCGCGGCCACGCATAGGCGTCGAACAGCGGCAGCATCGGCGTGGCGATGAAGCGCGTGCGCGATGCCCACACGTGGCGGTCGCCGAGATGGGTCTGGTTATGCACGTAAAAGCGCTGCGGCACGACGATGTGCAGGTCCTCCTTCGCGCGCGTCATCGCCACGTAGAGCAGGCGCCGCTCCTCGTCGATATCCTCGTCGCTGCCGGTACCGAGATCGGACGGAATGCAGCCGTCGACGCCGTTCAGCACGAACACGTTGCGCCACTCCTGCCCCTTCGCCGAATGGATCGTCGACAGGATCAGGTAGTCCTCGTCCAGCAGCGGCACGCCGGATTCGTCACTGGTCGCGTCGGGCGGATCGAGCGTCAGCTCGGTCAGAAAGCGCTCGCGCGACGGATACGTGCCGGCGATGCTCTCCATCTGCAAGACATCCGCGTGACGGATCGCGGCATCTTCGTGATTGCGTTCGAGATGCGGTTCGTACCAGCGCCGCACCATTTCGAATTCGGCGGGCCACGGCGTCTGCCGACCGTACACGCTCGACATCAGCTTGACGAACGGATGCCAGTCCTCCTGCGCCCGCGCCGGCGCGCTGAACCCGGCGGCCAGCGCAGCGAGCGCGCCGCCGGCCGGCGCGGCCGGATCACCCTCGCCTATGCTCATGCCGGTGCCAACGCGCGCCGCGATGTCGTCGAGCAGCTTCGCCGCGGTCGCTGGCCCCACGCCCGGCAGCAGTTGCACGACCCGAAAACCGGCCACGCGGTCACGCGGATTCTCGGCCCAGCGCAGCACCGCGAGCACGTCCTTCACATGCACCGAGTCGAGAAATTTGAGCCCGCCGAATTTGACGAACGGAATATTGCGGCGGGTCAGCTCGATCTCGAGCGCGGCGCTGTGATGCGCCGCGCGAAACAGCACCGCCTGCGACTTGAGCTTGACGCCCTGCTCGCGCGCCTCCAGCACCTGTTCAACGACGTAGCGTGCCTGCGCGGCTTCGTCGGCAACCGTGACGAGGCGCGGACGCTGCGCCGATGCCTTGTCGGTCCAGAGATTTTTCGTGTAGCGCTCGCTCGCGAGTTCGATCACCGCGTTCGAGGCGGCGAGAATCGGCGCGGTCGAGCGGTAGTTGCGCTCCAGCGTGACCTGGCGCGCGGGCGGGTCGAACTGCTGCGGAAAATCGAGGATGTTGCGCACGGTCGCGCCGCGAAACGAGTAGATCGATTGCGCGTCGTCGCCGACCACCGTGAGGCCGCGGCCGTCGGGTTTCAGCGCGAGCAGGATCGACGCCTGCAGGCGGTTGGTGTCCTGATATTCGTCGACAAACACGTGATCGAAACGCGCCGACAGATCGGCGGCGATGGCCGGCTCGGCGGCGATGTGCGACCAGTAGAGCAGCAGATCGTCATAATCGAGCACGCTCTGCTTCTGCTTCGCGTCGACGTAGGCGGCAAACAGCCGGCGCAGATCGTCCTCCCATTCGCGGCACCACGGAAACGCGCTCTCGAGCACCTGGCCGAGCGAGGCGCCGGTATTCACGACGCGCGAATAGATCGCGAAACACGTGCCCTTGGCCGGGAAGCGCCGCTCTTTCGCGGACAGCCCCAGTTCATGGCGCACGAGGTTCATCAGGTCGGCGGAATCTTCGCGATCGTTGATCGTGAAGGCGGGCGAGAGGCCGATCAGATCGGCGTATTCGCGCAGGAACCGCGCGCCGACGCTGTGAAACGTGCCCGACCACGTGAGCCCTTGCGCGAGCGCGGCGCCCACGCCGCTCGTGCTGGCCGCCGCGGCCGTGATGCGCGTGACGCGGCGCGTCATCTCGAGCGCCGCGCGGCGCGAAAAGGTCAGCAGCAGGATGCGGTGCGGATCGGCGCCCTTCAGCACCAGATTGGCGACGCGATGCGCAAGCGTGTTGGTCTTGCCCGAGCCGGCGCCCGCGATCACGAGCAATGCGCCGGGTGGCGCGTTCGGCGTGTCGGCCCCGTATTCGACGGCTTCGCGCTGCGCGTCGTTGAGCTTCGCGAGCCAGGCGGCGGTATCGAACGGCGGAGCGGATTCGGCGACGGTGGACACTGAGCGGTTCGTGCGTTGGATGGATTCAGGATGGCGACGCATACTGTATATCCATACAACTGCTCGCGACAAGCGCCCTTTTTTGCCGGGTCTGGGTGTGCCGCAACCGGCGCGCGGCTTGCCGGTTGCCGGTTGCCGGTTGCCGGTTGCCGGTTGCCGGTTGCCGGTTGCCGGTTGCCGGTTGCCGGTTGCCGGTTGCCGGTTGCCGGTTGCCGGTTGCCGGTTGCCGGTTGCCGGTTGCCGGT
>NZ_VWWM01000092.1:0-18996 GCF_011752945.1 Paraburkholderia sp. Cy-641 | reverse complement strand
GGGAGGAAGAGTAGCAGAAGAGAGAGAGTGGCAGGAGAAGCAATGCGGGTAGAGGGCGGGAAGGGCAGTAGGGGTAGAGTGATGAGTGAAAGGGAAGTAAGTGAAGGGATAACAAGGCGGGATAAGATGAGAAGGGAGGTAGAAGACGGCCTTATATGCGCAGGTAGGAGAAGAAAATTGAAGTAAGTAGAGAGAGGGGGCAGCAGAGATGGGTGAAAAGAATGATTTTTTTTTTTTCAAGCAGAGGACGGCATACGAGGTGGTGAAGGGTGACGGGAGTTCAGACGTGTGCGCTACCGATCGTGGTCATGGTGATCTGGTTACGCAATCCGCGCGCCGAGGGCGCCGGGTTCGGCGTCGGCGCCGATGACGACGTGCTGCGCGCCGGCGATCTGGCGACGCTCGTCGAGGTCGATGCCGAGTGCGTCGACCTGAACCGGCTGCGCGACGAGGCACTCGAGGCCGCGCGCGCCGAAGCGCAGGCGATCGTCGACGCGGCGCAGGCCGAGGCGGACGCGATCCGCGCGGCCGCGCAGCACGAATACGACGGTGCCGCCGCGCGCGGTTACGACGACGGCTTCGCGCAGGGGCTGTCCGACTGGCAGGAGCGCGCGCTGCGCTCGCACGCCGCCGCGCAGACGATTGGCCGCCGCCGCCGCGACCGGCTCGCGCAGCTGGTTTCGCTCGCGGTCGAGCAGATCGTCGCCTCCGCCGATCCGGCCGAGCTGTTCGCGCGTGCTGCGAAGTCGGTCGAGCAGATCGTCGCGGACGGCAGCCCAGTTCAGTTCGCCGTGCATCCGGCCGATCTCGCGGCCGCAACCGCCGCGTTCGACGCCGCCGCCCGTGGCTGGCGCGAGGCCGGCATCGCGGTGCGGCTGCTGGCGCGCGGCGACGCGACACTCGAACGGGGCGCGTGCGTGATCGAAACCGATCTCGGCGCGCTCGACGCGAGCCTGCCGCTGCAACTCGCCGCGATGCGCGGCGCGCTGGCCCGCGCGGTGCGGAGTGTGCCCGAGTCGGAATTCGAAGACGAACCGGTTGAGGCAAACGGCGGGCAGCCAATGGCGGGGCGGGGTGACGGCGAGCGCAATGGCGGCGGTAACGGTATCGGCGACGATCACGGTGGTGATGACGAACACTCCGGCGTTGGCGACACGCACGACAACAACGCATACGGTAACGAAGGCGCGTACGACAACGAAGACGCGCAAGACCACAACGACGCGTACGACCATGAAGACGCACACGACAACCACTACGCCGGGTTCGACGCCGCCGACTTGCCCGACGAAGCGACCACGTATCACGATCACGCCGCGCCGGACGGCACCTATGACGACGACGGCCAGACCGAGGACGCGACGCTGGCTGCGTGACGCGAGACCCTGAACAGGAATCCGAAACATGATTGACGATACCGACGACCTGCGCGACGCAACCGACGGCACCGATGGCTGGAACGACGCCGGCGGCGGCTTTTCGAATCTGATGAACGCGATCGAGCGTGAACTGCGCGCGAGCCCCGCGTCGGTCGCGTGCG
Organism: Paraburkholderia sp. Cy-641; assembly: GCF_011752945.1. Taxonomy (NCBI): domain Bacteria; kingdom Pseudomonadati; phylum Pseudomonadota; class Betaproteobacteria; order Burkholderiales; family Burkholderiaceae; genus Paraburkholderia; species Paraburkholderia sp. Cy-641. Next base: position 17,456 of record NZ_VWWM01000092.1, on the reverse strand, counting down.
GCAAGGTGCAGGAAGTGATCGGCACGCTGGTGCGCGTGGCGGGCCTCGATGTGACGCTCGGCGAGCTGTGCGAGCTGCGTTCGCCGGAAGGCGAACTGTTGCAGCGCGCCGAGGTGGTCGGCTTCTCCCGCGACACCGCGCTGCTGTCGCCGTTCGGGCGGCTCGGCAACGTGTCGCGCGCGACCCGCGTGATCGGCCTCAAGCGTCCGCTGTCGCTGCGGATCGGCAACGGGCTGCTCGGCCGCGTGATCGACAGCCTCGGCGAGCCGATCGACGGCAAGGGCGAACTCGACTGCGACGAGTGGCAGCCGGTGATCGCCGATCCGCCCGATCCGATGTCGCGCCCGGTGATCGACACGCCGATGCCGACCGGCGTGCGCGTCGTCGACGGCATGATGACGCTCGCCGAGGGGCAGCGCATGGGCATTTTCGCGCCGGCCGGTGTCGGCAAGAGCACGTTGATGGGCATGTTCGCACGCGGCGCGCGCTGCGACATCAACGTGATCGCGCTGATCGGCGAGCGCGGCCGGGAAGTGCGCGAGTTCGTCGAGGATATTCTCGGCGAGGAGGGCATGGCGCGCTCGGTGGTGGTCTGCGCGACATCCGACCGCTCGTCGATCGAGCGCGCGAAAGCCGCGTACGCGGCCACCGCGGTCGCCGAGTATTTCCGCGACCGCGGAATGCGTGTGCTGCTGATGATGGATTCGCTGACCCGCTTCGCGCGCGCGCAGCGCGAGATCGGCCTCGCGATGGGCGAGCCGCCGACGCGGCGGGGCTTTCCGCCGTCGATCTTCGCCGAGCTGCCGCGCCTGCTCGAACGCGCCGGCCGCTCGAAGCACGGCTCGATCACGGCGCTCTATACGGTGCTCGCCGAGGACGAATCGGGCGGCGACCCGATTGCCGAGGAAGTACGCGGGATTCTCGACGGCCACATGATCCTGTCGCGCGAGATCGCCGCGCAGAACCGCTACCCGGCAATCGACGTGCTCGGCAGCCTGTCGCGCGTGATGACGCAGATCGTCGGGCGCGACCACGTCGCGGCGGCGGGACATATCCGCCGGCTGATGGCGAAACATAAGGAAGTCGAACTATTGCTGCAGGTCGGCGAGTATCAGGCGGGCACCGATCCGCTCGCCGACGAGGCGATCGCGAAGATCGACGCGATCCGCGCGTTCCTCGGCCAGGCGACGGACGATCTCGTCGATCCGGGCGACACGATCGCGATGCTGTTCGATCTGGTGCAATCGTAAGCGGGCAAACGGTGATACGGACGATTGGGAGACGACGATGAAGGACAGACAGGTCGTGGCATTCGAGCGGGTGCTGTCGCGGCGGCGCAAGCTGGACCGCAAGCTGAATTCGGCTCTGACGGGGCTGCGCGGCGAATCGCAGGCGCTCGCCGGCGCGCTCGACGAGCGGCGCGGTGCGGCCGATGCGCAGGCGGCGGAACTCGCGAACCAGGACGGCAAGATCGACACGATGCTTGGTGGTACGCGATTTCGCGCCGACGATCTGCTGAAGCTGCGCGATTTCCGTTCGCATGCGGCCGAGCATCACGCGGCGCTGGAAGCGCAGGCCAGTCAGGCACGCGCGGCGCTCGACGCGAAAGAGGCGCAGATCGGCGACGCGCGCACCCAGATCCTGCGCAACCGCGCGCGGATCGAAATCTATGCGAAGCGCCGCGAGGCGCTCATCAAGAAGCGGGAACGGGAGATTGAGGATTCGCAGGATGACGAAGTATCTGAAACGCGGCGGCCTCAGCTGCTGTTCTGATTTCTGATTCGCTCCCCAAGCCTTGCCCCGCGCCGCGCCCGGCGCCTTCCCGAACCTGATCCGCCATGAGCGATATTACTTACGCATCGATCGAGTCCAGCCACCAGCTGGTCCGCTACATGATCATCCTCGGCCTGTGCAGCGAACGGCTGATGGTGCTGCTGATGATGTTCCCGCCGACCTCGGACAGCGTCGTGCAGGGCCGCGTGCGCACCGCGCTCGCGCTGCTGTGGGGCGGCTTCGTCGCATACGGCCAGCGCGGCCTGCTGGAGCAGGGCGATTCGATGATCCTCGTCGCCGTTGGCCTGAAGGAAGCGCTGATCGGCGTCGTGCTCGGTTTCGCGGCGTCGAGCGTGTTCTGGGCGGCCGAAGCCGTCGGCACCTACGTCGACGATCTGACGGGTTTCAACCAGGTCCAGATGCAGAACCCAAGCCAGGGGCAGCAGACGTCGCTGACCTCGACGCTGCTGAGCCTGTTCGCGATCACCGCATTCTGGACTCTCGGCGGAATGACGTTCCTGCTCGGCGCAGTCTACGACTCATACACGTGGTGGCCGATCCAGGATCTGACGCCGGCGAGCACGAAGGTTATCGAGTCGTTCGTGCTGATGAAAACCGACTCGCTGATGGAGACGGTCGCGAAGCTCGCGACGCCGATGATGGTGCTGCTATTGCTGATCGACATCGGCTTCGGCTTCACCGGCAAGGTGTCGCAGAAGCTCGATCTGCATTCGCTCGCGCAGCCGTTGAAGGGCGGGCTGACGATCCTGATGCTCGCGCTGCTGGCCGGCATCTTCATCGATCAGGTGCGCGACCAGTTGACGCTCGCGAACGTCGGAGTCGAAGCAAAAGCATTGGCGGGCGCCAAATGACGCGGCGGAACGTGGACCCGGAATCGAACGCGCGCGGAGACGGAAGGTGGGCGATGACGGCAACGACGGAGCACGACAGGGTCCTGTCGGGCATGGTCGGCGTGCTGTGGGCAGGCACCACGCTCGGCACGCCGGCGGACGTGCGGGATCTGCTCGATGCGGTTGCCGTGATGCGGCCGGATCACGATGGCGCCCGGGTCGTGCTCGCCTCGCTCCACGTGCGTGCACGCGCGTGGAGCGAGGCACTGCGCGAGCTGCGGCAGGTCGAGCGCGCGGGCCAGCTGCCTTCGCGCGGTATCGCGCTGACCGCCGTCTGTCTGTACGCACTCGGCGACCCGACGTGGCGCACCTACGCGTATGCGGCCGCGTACCGGGACGACGAGCCGATGGCGACACGAATCGCGCAGGCGCTGCTGTTGGCGCCGGACGTCACGCTGCGGTAACTGCTTCGCGGCGCGGGCGTTCCACGCTTCGCATCGGCACTCCGTGCTTCGCGTTCGTCCGGCGTCGCGCCGCGAAGGAGGGCATCGTGTGATCTGGACCACATGCATTTCACACTATCAGGGGAATTCGTCATGAGCGGAATCAAACATGCCTTCGAGAAAATCGGCGACGGCATCAAACATACATTCGAAGGTATCGGCAAGGACGTCGGCGGCGCCTTCAAGGTGGTCGGCGGTGCGCTGACCGTCAATCCGGACCTGATGAAATCGGGGGCGAACGAATTCGAATCGGGCCTTAAGCAGACGGTCAGCGGCGTCGCCGAAACCGCGGACGGCTCGGTTGACCTGGCGATGAACACGCTGCCGCTCGGCATCGCGTTGTCCGCCGTGGCCGGCCCGTCTGCGCAGAACTTCGTCGACGGCACGTTCAATAGCGCTACCAACATCGTGAACGACGGCATCGACGGCGCCTCGCAGATCGGCGGCGGCATCGTGACCGGCAACGTCGGCGAGATCGCGCAGGGATTGGGCAACGTGGCGCCGGCCGCCCTGCTGTTCGTGCCTGGCGCGGGCGAGGCCGAGATCGCCGGCGGCACCGGACAGGTGATGCTGCATGCCGGCAAGGAACTGACGATGCAAAGCGCCGAGGCCCAGTTCGAAGGATGAGCCAGGCCGTGACGCCGTTCGTCGGGCCACGAGGTTCAACGGGTTCGCGAGTCGGCACGGATCGATACGTATCGACGCGACGGCGAGGCCGCGAGGAGAAAGACCATGAACGAAGCAATCGATGAAGCCCGCGAGCGACGCATCTCGCTGACGCTGGGCATGCTGCACGCGCTGGGCGACGACGAACTGGACAAGGCGCAGGCCTGTCTCGAGACGCTCGCGCAGGAAAACCGCGTTTCGATGGAGCAGGAGGATGTCGTCGTGTTCCGCGTGCTGATCGCGATCCAGCGCGGCTGGGCGTTGAACGCGCTGCATCTGCTGAACGAATTCGACGAGGATTTCCGTCCGGATCTGCGGGTCCTGTGCCTGTTCTTCCTGCAGGACCCGAACTGGAAGGGCCGCGCGGCTGACCTGGTGGAGAACTCTCCGCACGAGCACATCCGGTGTGCGATGACTCATCTGCTGGAACAGCCGGAGCCGACCGGCTTGCTCGCGAGCGCGTCATGAACCTGCGCTTGACCGAACGGGTGGATCTGAACGTCTACTACGACGCGGAGCGAAGCAGTGCGTCCGAGGCGATGCTGAGCGTGGTGACGCGCGAGGTGTTCGCGGCGTTCTATGCGGACTGCCCGTCGGTCGGCTTCGAGGAAGCGGGGCAGCCGATCGGCGGCGTGATCTTCGACGGCGAATCGGCACACATCGCGGTGCTGCCGTCGCATCACGGCCGTTGGGGCTTGCTGCTCGGGCCGACGCTCGCGTGGCTCTTCAGCCTCAAGGACGAGATCCTGCTGCGCACGCCGGCCGACAACCCGAAGGCGCTCAGGTTTATCGAACACTGCGGCTGGCAGCGGCTCGGCATCGAGGACAGCGAAGTCGTGCATCGACTGCGCGTGCACGAAGTCGATGCACGCGGTCTTGCGCGGAAGCAGCGGTGTTCGGCGGTTCAGGGAGCGTGACGGACACGCTCCGATTGTGACTCATTGCTTTGCATGCCTGAAGATAGCTGCAGTGAGCCACGCTTCGTATGCTTGAAAGCGCTTCAGCCCTGTTGCTCAGGCTGATCTGTCACGGCGTCCGGGAAGACGCTCGCGAAGTCGTCTATCAAGTACCAGTTGTTGACGCCTTCGTGATGATCGAGAAAATATTTCCCGCTCTCCAGTTGTGATCTGGAAGGCGTGAAGTTCTCCTGTGCCACGGTGCTCCCGCTGGCGTCCATCACCATCAGTTTGCCAGGCCGGGCGTGTTGGTCCTGAGCGGACTCCGGAGCGAACGGATGATCGCTGTTGGGATAGAAATACCAGCGCTGCTTTTCCTTATCGTTGGCGTTAGCGATGAGGAGATGTCCGCTATTGAGCTGACGCCGTGACGGAATAAACTGGTTACGTATGACATGCCCCTGGTGCCCCTCTTCGGAAAGACGCGTGACAAAGAAGAGCTCCCCTTCCTGGCGTGCTGGCGCGTGTCGAAGTTTTTCCGAAGCTTTCGTCGTGACTCTCGTCACGAATCGCGCCATCTTCGATTCATCCTTGGGAAGCGAGTTAGACCATTCCTCGAAGCGAGAGATACAGTCTTCCTGTTCGGTGATGGGCCTGGTCGAGGTATGGCCGGGATTCGTAAAAAATCCGCCACATCTCGACCTAAGCTGCTGATTTAAAGGCGAAATCGATGGTCGGGTCGAGCGGTAAAACGGGCCGCAGCAGGTCCAGCAGATAGTCGCCGAGCCGGTTGATGTGCTCGTGCCGATACGGCGACAGGCTCCGGAGCACCTCGGCGTCGATCGGATGCCCTTTCTCCTGCAACTCCTTCAGCTTGCGCGACATCCACTGCACGTTGTACAGGATCACCATGTTCGCGACCAGGTGGTTGTACTTGATGATCTTGCGCTGCTCGTGCCGCAGGTTCTCGGCGATCACGCCTTCGCCGCCGAACATCAACCATTGCGTGAAGTCGTTGAACTGCTCGCTCTTGTTCGTCTGTGCGTGGATCGTGCGGTGCAGCTCCGGGTCGTTCAGGTACTTGAGCAGGAACAACGTCCGTACTACGCGCCCGAATTCGCGAAACGCGAAGTACAGTTTATTCTTTGTGCTTTCTGAGCCAAGCCGGCGCAGGATCGTCGACGGCGTCATCTTGCCCGCCTAGATCGACACCGCGACGCGCATCATGTCGGCATAGTGCCGCTCGATCAGATTCCAGTCGATCGTCTGCCGACACAGGCTGTCGATGTTCTCGTACTTGCGGCGCTTGTCGGCCTTGTACAGGACGAGGTCCTTGATGTTGCGCATGCGCGGCATCAGATCGATGCCCATCACGTACGACAGACCGAACACGGCGCCACTCTGCGCCTGCGTATCGCCGTGGATCGTACGGGCTTAATGTCGGCGCCATTCTCAATCAGTCCGTCGAGAATATAGACCGCTTCATGCACGCCACACGGGATGAAGTGGCTGAACAGCGCGATGTACATGTCCGACACATGATAGTAGCCGATCCCGCCGTAGCCGCCATACCGGATGTGGTATTCGGACAGCAGATTCTGCTCGTATAGACTCCACTTGGTGCCGTCGGCCGACGCGCGCTTGCCGCTGCCCCAGTATTTCGGCAACGCGAACTGATTGTACGCGTTGATCACCTTCACGATTGCCTTGTCGAGTCGCTCCTCGGTGACGTGCTTCAGGTTCAGCCATGCGACCTGCTTGCGGCTCAGCCCCTTTACCGACTTAGCGGTCTGGCTCGGGCCGAGATTGCAGCCGTAGCAGAACAGCGTGCTGATGAAACGCTTGCGCGGCTCGTCGAGCTTGGCGTCGAAGCCGGATAGCGGCCCGAACAGCTTGTGCAGGTCGAGCCACTGCTCGGTTTCGGTGAGGAGATCCAGGATACTGACTTCGGGCATCGACGCCTTGATGGCCTGATCGATTAGGGTAATGTTCGGCGGCTCGGGCTCCTTGCCGGGCTTGTGGATGATTAGCCCGTCGTTGCCAAACTCGACGCTGTCGTTCTCCGGAAACCGGGCATCGGTGTCGTCGAGTGCCACGCTCAGTTGATCGCGCAACGCCTTCACGAAGGTCTTGGCGTCCGTCGGCAAGCCGATGGTCTCGCAGTAGCGCGGTAGTTCGCGCTGGAATATTTCGTCGGAGACCAGGTGGATCCGATAATCGTCGTAGCGATCGCTGGCCTCGACAAAGAGATCACCCGAATTCAACTCGCGCATGATCTGGTGGAACACGCACAGCTCGAAGAAGCGCCGATGCAGCATGCGGCTGTCCCGGCCGTGTGGAAATACGGCACGCGTCCATTTCTCCGGCATCCATTCGAGCGGCAGGTTAGCGAGGTCGGTCTCGGTCAGCAACAGGTATTCGCGGTGGGCCGCCCTGAAGCCCTGCAGCCACGCGAGCGCGATCAGCACCGCGCGGTCCTGCGAGCTCGAGCGCAATGGCAGCGCATCGAGGCACTGGAACAGCAGCGAGCGCTGGGTTTTGTACGGCACGAGCATGAACGGTAGATCGAAATTACCGGCGTAGGCGATGTGATCATTACACTGCGCGAGCGTCGCGGCCGGATCACCGAGTGCCGCACGAATTTGCGCCAAGCGCTTGCGCTCCGGCACCTCGTCGTCTTGCAGGATTTGCAGTACGTCCCGGAATTGCCCGACCAGGCCGTCGACCGCCTCCGCGTGGTCGAGCCGGTATTTTTGCAGCCCCGTCTTCGCATAGACTTCATACTTGCGCATGAGCTTGATGAAGATCTCGGCAACGTCGTCAAGCGCCTTCTGAAGCTGCGCCTGGATAAACAGGACGGCAAGCGCATAGCGCTTGTTGGTCCGCAGCGAGCGCAATTCCGCAACGTCGAGCGCACGCGCCTCGATCACGAGCTGTTCGCGTTTGCTGGCCGACAGCATCGATGGCAGTGGCGGCAATCCGTCGGCGAGCGCCCGGATGCCGTCGATGTGTTTCAGGAAGGCCGCAACGGCGCGCGTGGTTGGCTTCTTCGGTTCACGTTTGAGCTCCTCCCAGCCGGATTTGCCGCCTTTGGTGACCAGCAACGCGTCGAGGCGAGTCCGCAACGCGCCATCGAGTTGGCCGCCGATGGCCCGGTAGATCGCCTCGTTGACGGCACGACGCCCCTGTGTGGCAATTCGTTGCAGCAGCGCGAGCGGCGGCAGCTCGTAGCGACGCCGCACCAGTTCCTCGATCAGGACATTAACGATGTCAGGCAGCTCGGCTTTCGTTTGCGCGGCCTCGCGCGCGAGGTCGGTCAGCCATCCGATTTCGTCGCCGCCGAACGGGTGTATGCCCAGATGGTCGCGCAGCAGCTTCTGGTGCCGAATTCGCGCACCGGACTGATCGTAGCGCGCGATGACCGCTCGCGGTAGCGGACCCGCACGAAGCGCGGCGCGAAGGTGGTCGATGATCACGGTCGGTACGTCGACTAGCATTGGGAAATAGCCGAGCCGCTGCAGCAGCTTCATCTGCGCCATGAGCAGCACTGTGGTCGACTCCTGGCGGACCTGGCGGCGTACGTAACGCATTTCGGCTGCAGTCGGTGTGAATGCGTCGAGCTCCGCAGCACTTGGCGCTGCCGGCAGCGCCGGATAGATCGGATCGTGAGCGATCGTCACCTTGCTCTGCGCCGCGCGAAGATTCCCTCGATCTGCCGCATGCGCTGGACCTCGTCGTCGTCCAGGTAGACCGAGGTCGTGGTAATCGACGCGTGACGCAGGTTGTCGCGCACGGTCGTGAGCGTAGCGCCATTCGCCAGCGCATGGGTGGCGTGCGTGTGGCGCATCCAATGTGGCGTTGCGCGCCGCAGCTTGCCGGCGAGTGCTGGGTGATCGACTTCGATGCTGTCGGCAGCCGCGTGAAAGAACCGGCGCAGAATCTCCCTCAATCGCGGCGTGGTGATTCCGCCGGGTGCATCGAGATGCCCGAGCAGTGGCGTATTCGGCGGCCATCGCGCCGGGTTCACGGTCAGGCCGCGTTGCACCAGGTACTGATCAAGCGCGAAACGCGCGAGTGGCGGCAGCACAACCTTGCCGATCTTCGCGCCCTTGCCGGTCAGATGCAGCCATCGCTCGCCGCGCGCGCCGATTTCGATACCGCCGAGCGTGACGCCAACCAGTTCGGCTGCCCGAAGGCCGGTTCCGTAACCGAAATCGAGTACGAAGCGCAGACGCTGCGCGGCCGGTGTCGTCCAGTCATGGGACCATTCCAGCCCATCGGCAATCGTTCGTACCAACTCCCACTCTCCAGCCGTGAAGGCGCGGGCGATGTTCAATTCACCGTTGTGCGGCGCGCCGCGTACTTTGAGGCCCGCAAACGGATTGGCCAGCACATACCGTTGCTCGATAAGCCAGCGAAACATTGCACCCAGCACCGATAGTGCGTAGGCGATGGAGTCCGGCGACAGTGCGCCCGTGAACGGCCGCCATTCGGACGACGACCGCGGCCGCGCTGGTGCGACCCACCGGGCGCGCGGCGTGGGGTGACGCAGGAAAGTGCGATAGGTGGTCGCATCTTCACTCGTCAGCGACGACAAGGCGCGGCCGCGCTCGAGGATCGCCCAGAGCAGCAGGCGTTCGGCTTCCCTGCGATAGGCGCGCTGCGTTTCCGTGGCTTCGTGCCGGTCGAGCCAGGCGTTGATAGCCTGATAATCGTTATTGGCCTCAAGTGCGCACATCGACTTCGGCGCACGGAAGATGCCGTGCGAACCGTCGACGTCATGCGGGACGCGGATGTTTTCCCACGGCGTCACGGATTCCGGGGTGGCCGCCACGATCAGCGCACGAGCCCGCTCCGTCAGCGCGGGATAAGCCGCAAAAAGGCTTCGACCCGGCGGGCACTGCGCTCCCCGAGACTGGGAATGGCGAGCCACCAGCGACGGCGACGGGGAATTCGCACTGTCAGGTCTGCCAGCGTCCTGATGCCGTGCGCACGCAACGCGGCGACGGCCCGGGACGGCAGCCACACATCGATTGGGTCGCTGATCTTTGGGTGCGGTATCAGTAGCGATGGCAGCACGTCTATGGCGCTCGCCACTGCCTTGCAGTGACGAGTCCGTTCGCCTGCTTCGCACTGAAACAGTTTCGCCAGATCGTCGCGATGACGACTGACGGCAAAATCGATGAGTTGGCGTCGGATACAACCAATCACGCCGCGGGCCGATTTCCCGTCGCCGAGCTGCTCGGGACAATAGTGTTCGACGGCTTCGCGCGAGCCGACGCCTGCGTACCAGGTGCGCAATGCAGCCAGAGACGCAGAGTCGGGAAAGGGCAGCGGGTGTGAGATGGGCATCCAGAAATTATAGGTGCCGGGATGACAGTGGCATGACGGCCGGACGTGACGCGTTTCGTAAACTGGCAGTTTGGCAAGAAAATATACCCCTATCGCTAATATAAGTTAGCGACATAGATGCCGATTGCCGCCATTGCACTTGCCCACTACCCGAGTCCAACGGCGTATCGCATACTCCTCGCCACTGCACTGCAGGAAACGTTGCGACGCCGACTCGATAACGTGTCGTCAAGCAACAGAGAACTTCGTCAATGGCAGACTTCTCAGATATGCATTAAATACTTGCAACTGCTCAATCGACGCATTCTCGATGACGGAACGCATTTCTTTGGGGGAATTTCCCGTCTTGTGAGACAACGCCCCAATGATTGCCGCCTCGAACTGCGCCCGTTGGGTTGACGTCAAATAGTGGGCCTTCGGCGCTCGAAGTGCCCGTTTCTTCAGACGAATGGTTGCGTCCTCGGGGATCGCTACGCCACGCGCCAGGCAGGCAAGGCTGAGAGTTGCAAGGTCCTCCAGGTCGCGCACCTCGATCTCTTTCAGCTTGCCGCCCGCGTCGGAGCCCGTTAGCGGATGATTTGCGCTCTGGTAAGAATAGCTTTTGGGACCCTTGGGAGGCATGTACTCAATAGTGTGGGATTGCAGGCCAGACACTTTCTCGAAGCCAAACACCACCGGCACCATACGTCCCTCGTTGATCACGGCAAGAAACGGTGTCTTGCCGTTTTCGAACTGTTGCTTCAACTGCGTGGCTGCCCGTCCATAAAGTTCATATAGTTCTCGTCCCTGAACCACGTGGCTAGGCGTTTGCGCGACTTTAAGCGTGAGCGAGGACGGGAGTTGTATCGCCTCAAACATTTTATTCAGGGTAGCGTGCTCGAACTCGGGTCCTTCGAACGACCCGGTCTTGTGAAATACCTGTCCCAAATGACCGACAATCTGTGGCCAAATATCGTCCGCGGTTTGCGCCTCGATCGTTTCAGGCGCACCCTGCATATTCAGCGGCGCTTTCTGCTTTATGCCCTCAAGCATGGCTTGCACCATCCGATACTGGAATCCGCGGCTACTTGCGGTGGTGGCCTTCCACCCAGAGCCGTTCGAATAAATGCGAGCGTTTTTGCGCAAGTCGGTGCGTGTGGTCGGCTCGCTGGGCGACGTCGGTGTTCGGTCGGAGAAGAACACCTTGCCTTCGAGGGATTGCGTGCCGCCCTTCGTATCATTGACTCCCCCCCTCAATTCACCCGACAGCAGAATCTCGAAGCCCCATGGACTCCCGTGGAACGCTTCCGGCTTGACGTAGCCAAGCGGCGCCGATTCGTTCTGGGAGTGCAACAACGCACTACGGATTAGCTGGCTCGACGCCACATCGAGAGCCATTGAGTCGAGCACGTCGAGCGGTGTCTGACGGTTATCGTTCAGGTGAACGGGTTTCAGGCCTGAATCGACAAGCTCGCGTATGGCAGTAGCATCGGCGCGCCTTACTGCGGCATGCAGCCGTAAGTCAGCAGGTGCCGCCGAATGGGCCTTCGGCGGCGGAGCTTCGGACGCGCTGCCACGCTGTCGCCGCATCTGCATGAGCCGAGACAGCGCCCCCGATGCCTGCGGCCGCGCTTGAGATGATGTCCCCGTAAGCGATTCGCGGGCACAAGCCTCGTTCGAGGCCGAGGGTGTGCTGGGAAACTGGGAACTGGAAGCTGAGGTTTCTCGGGATTTCATGGCGGTGAACAGTATTGACACGGCAGCATCAGGGGCATGGCTAGCCTATCCTCAATGACACGTGAAGACGACGAAACCAGCCGCACGCCGAGTTTGCCGGCATCCATTGCCGATGGGCTTCTTGGTGGCGAACCTCCAACTCAGTTCGCGAACCGATGGGTTACTTATGAGCGAGAAAGGAGAACAAATCACCGTTCCACGGCTTTCGTTGCCCCCGCGTCGAGTGGCAATTGCCCATTACACCGATACTTCCGCTTCAATCTCAACTTGCTCAATAATGTTGTCGAGGTGCTTTCGCCGTACGGGGCACATCAGCAGCCTGGGAACGATCTGCTCGGCTCCCTTGACCAATCAGGCAGTCAATTTCCCATTTGAATCATCATTTTATGTCGAGGTGTGGCGGATTTTTTGCGAATCCCGGCCGACCCTCTGGTCGGTTCGACCGTGTCGTTTGTCTGTACCCGCTTGACCGGGACCTTACCCGTTGTAGATTCAGGACGCGGAGCTTTTTTCTCGCCCAATCGAGTCAGGAGTTCCGGCATACGACGTACGCCGGATCGTGCTGAAGTCTCGCTCTGGCGGGCAGGGGAGTCGTTCTCAAAGTGTTTGCCGGCAGGGGAGCGGGTCTGGCTGTTCCCACGGATAGAACGGGTAGGCATAGGTGTTCTCTATATCGTTGCGGAACGGGCAAACCTCTGTGCCGGAGACACAATGTATTCGGCGTGCGAAGCGCAACGATCCGGTGAGGCGAAAAGCCGGTGCAAGATCCGAAGCGAACGGATTCGCGTTCTGATTTCAAGGATGGTTGTACATCGCCGGATCGGGAACGTGCTGCGCGCCGGCCTTTTCCAATGCGGCAATGGTCGTGGCATTACCTTGCTGAACCGCGATCTGCAACGCGGTCCGTCCGAGCTCGTCGGCATGCTCGAGATTCGCTCCGTGCGCGACGAGTTGCGGCACCAGATCGACCCGTCCAAACAACGCGGCGAAGGCGAGCGCCGTTTCGCCGGCATTGTTGGTCTGATCGATCGGACAGTGCGTCTGGATCAGGCGCCTGGCCAGAGCCGTATCTCCTTTGAAGAGAACGCCCATCAGCGCGGTATTGCCGTGCTGGTCACCCGTGCATGCATTCGCGCCCGTGCGCAGCAGATACTCGAGTGCCTCAGGCTGATGCCGGTAGGCCGCGAGTATCACCGCCGTATAGCCCTCGTGCGTCGTCGCATCGATCGGGTAGCCCGCGGCAACGAGCGTCTGCAGAATATCGACGCGTCCGATACGCGCCGCGTCGAACCATTCTTCGTCGTAGCGGCGCAGCTCCGGGTGAGCACCGGTAGTCGCGGCCACCGGTGTCGATGCGCAACCTGCCATGGCAACGGCCACGCAGGCCATGGCCATCACGCGAAGCACAGGGGGCAGAATAGATCGGAAGGGGTTCATCGCAATGATTCTCCGCTTGAATAGGCGGCACAACTTCAAGCCTTAATACACCTTGAACCGGCGGAGACCATACAGCCGTCTCCGCCGTTTTCTAGCGGCTATTTATCCGAAAGCTTCGAGGCAAGCATTTTCACGCGCGGCAAGTCCGCGTGCGTCGCATCTACCAGACGGCTGCCGTAATCCGCATCGGCCTTGTAGAAGTACGAGAGCATCGTGTACTTGTTCGTGTCGTTGGTCACGTGGTTCAGGTCGCCGGACAGCGCCGTCACCAGATCCTGCTTGTCCTGCTCGGAAAGGGTGCGGTAGTACTCACCCGCCTGCCGGAAGTTGAGCGTCTTGCGGATCGCCATTTGCTGAGTCGTGCCGGAAAGCGGCGTCTGCACGTACTTGTAGCGTGGGTCCTGGGGAATCTCGCCGAGCGTGGAAGGCTCGTAATTCACTTCGCCCTTGCGGTCGCCGAAGTTCATCTTGCCGTCCTGGTTGTTGTTCACAACCGGCACGCGCGGGCGATTGATCGGCAGGCTATTGAAGTTCGCGCCGAGACGGTACATCTGCGTATCCGCATAGGCAAACATCCGGCCTTGCAGCATGCGGTCCTCGGACGGCTCGATACCAGGCACCATCCGCGACGGCGCGAACGCCGATTCCTCGGTGCTTTCGAAGTAGTTATCCGGTACGCGATTGAGGGTCAGCGTGCCGATCTTGCGCTCGGGCACATTGCTCCAGATCTTCGTGTCGTCGAGCGCGTCATAGTCGGACTTGTTCAGGTCCTGCGGATTCAGCACCTGGATATACAGGTCCCATTTCGGATCGTCTCCCGCTTTGATTGCGTGGTACAGATCGTTCGTCATCAGGTTCCAGTCCGCGCCGATCGAGCCGGGGATATCCTGCGGGCGGATACCATGCATGCCTTGCTCGCTCCTGAAGTGGAACTTCACGTAGTGCACCTGGCCCTGCGCGTTGACAAGCTTGAACGCATGCACGCCATAGCCGTCCATGTGGCGATACGAATCCGGCATGCCTTCCGTGGTGTACAGGTGCGTGAGCATGTTCGTCGCTTCGGGCGCATGCGAGAAGAAGTCGAACGCGAGGTTAGCGTCCTGAACGCCCGTCACGGCACTCGGCTTGTTGGCATGCACGAAGTCGGGAAACTTGATGGCATCGCGAATAAAGAAGATCGGCATGTTGATGCCCACCAGATCCCAATTACCCTGGGTCGTGTAGAACTTGATCGCGAAGCCACGCGGGTCACGTGCCTGCTCCGGCGAGCCGCGATAGCCCATGACCGTCGAAAAGCGCACGAAAACAGGTGTTTTCGTGCCGGGCTTGAACACTTGCGCGATCGACAGGTCGTTGATATCGGCAGTGCTCTCGAAGTCGCCGAAAGCGCCGGTGCCGCGCGCGTGCACGACGCGCTCGGGAATACGCTCACGATCGAAGCGCTGCAGTTTTTCGATCAGATGCGAGTCTTGCAGCGTGTCCGGACCTTCCGGTCCGGCCGTCTGCGAGTTCTGGTTGTCGCCAACCGGCGATCCGTTATCGCGCGTCATATCGGCGGCATAGGGAGACGACATCATCGCGGCGCAGGTTGCGGCCACGAGACTCTTCGCGATTCGCTTCGTTCTTTCTGACATTTCGATTGTTCTCCGGCGTCAATTTTCGGCTACTTAAAAATCCGCTTAATTAGACGAAAAGGACCGACTGGCGTCCAATTGAAAATCGAAATTGACGCGATAGTTGCTTGCGAATCCAGGCAAATCAACGCGAGCTTCTCGCATAAAAAATACTATTCGCATTTTTCAGAAATGCTTTAATAGAGAACACTCGAGCACTGGTATATGCAAATTGACTTGCTATTGCGTTGGCGACTTGGCTGATCTTTATGCTTGGCATTCGCCGCAACCCATTCATTCTCGATGTGATTGTTGCGATGAGCGTGCCGGCACCCACGCACAAGCGGAAACGGCGCCCCGATAGCTTACGTGTCACAAAAGCGGACAAAGTTAACCTTGTACATTTGACGAGAATGCAATAGAGCCGGCGGAACCGGACGCACATCTTATTCGGCTCACGCCCCTTCGGAATACGCGACCGCGCTTCGCCGCAAGAACCGCGTAGTCGACTGACGCGAGTACATTCGACTCAACTTTGAACCCGTGTCTTTCGCCATGCGTACCAGCAATCTACCCGCCACGCCCTATTCGCCGACGGATCCCGGACGGTCAGCGAATCCGGCCCATCCCCAGTCGCCGGAGTATCGCCGGGACAGCGGCGAACGCGTACGCGAATTCCAGGCGAGGCTGAACGCCACGGTATCGGCACTCACCAACATTCCACCGGGCCAAATCGCTGACATGATGCGCCGTGCGTCGCTGCGACAATTGCAGGACATCAACGAACGAATCCGTACCTGGGTTGCGAGCGGGATGACGTAGAGAATCTCATCACTCGCATCGAATTTGCGCGAGAGCATCTACAGCGTGGCGGTGAAGTGCATGTCGGCATCCGTTTCTCGTGCCAAGGATGAGCGCTACGCGCTCGCCAAGAATTTGACGGTGGGGCCTATCTAAAATCGAGTTCCTCGTATAAGAACTACTATTCGTATTCTCAGAAAGCGTGAATAGAGAACACTGCCATATACAAGTTGACTTGCAATTCGCCGCAAAACAGGAGTCCGGCAAGCCAGCCGTTCTCGTTGTAGACGCCAGCGTCAATGGCAGCATGGCGGCCGCCAAGGTTTGCTTGCGCCTCTAAGGAAATCAAATCGAGCTTCGTATATATGAACGACTATTCGCATTTGCAGGAAGCGCGAATTGGGGACACTCGTACACTTGCATGTGCATAAGTGATTTGCTATTGCGCTGACGACTATTCGATCTTTACACCGTGCATTCGTCATGCATGCACCTGATGTTTAATGAATCGAGGCGTAGTGAAGGTTATCGCGCGTGGATAGCCTCGTGGACACACGTCCCTCGCAGGCCGGCACTTTGTCGTCTTCGCCATGCTCGTGCCTGTTCATTCCGCGCGCACTATCCAAAGTGACTCACGCGCTCTGGTGATAACCGGCAACAAAGATATTCCCGGCCTCGGCGTACTACCCGAACGAGGCGCGCGATTGTGATGCTCATGTTAGCGCGTGAGCAGTACGCCCACCGTTGCGAGCAGAAAGGCAATCGCGATGCCGTACGCAGCGTGCATGTAGCAGGCCTGGCGCTTATAGCGCGCCGTATACGAAGGGGCGAAGTCCTTCATGCACTTGCCGAAGACGTTGATGGGATTGGCCTCATACTGAGCATACTTCGCGCGATTGCGCTCATAGATCAGTCGCTGCGACTCCTTGATCTTGTCTCTTTCGACCAGCTCAGTCGATCGCGAGCTTTTCTTGATGCGATAGAAAAGCAGCGGCGCGTCAATGTATTGGACTTTGGATTCGGGGTTCAGAAGTCGTACATAGAATTCCCAGTCTTCAAAGCCGAAGATCATTTCCGGAGAGTAGCCACCCGCGGCCAGAAACGCCTCACGCCGGTAAATAGCCGTGTTGACGATCATGTTTTGCCAGAGCAGCTTTTCGTAGCTATATGTTGGCAAGCGCCACACCTTGCGACTCTCGCCAAAACGTTGCGTGCCGGTATACACGAGCACGGTATCGGGCTGGACCTCGAAGCGCTCGACGACTCGGCGCAGATAGTCCGGGTGCAGTTTGTCGTCGCCATCGAGCGGCACAAAGAGTGAGCCGCACGCCTGAGTAAAACCAAAGTTGCGAGCCGCAGCAACGCCGCCGTTATCCTTGAGAAAAGGCAGAAACCGGCGATCCTTCTTTGCGTATTGCCGAATAATGGCGTCAGAGCCATCGGTAGAGCCGTCATTCACGATGATGCATTCCCAGTCGCCGTAGGATTGCACCAGCACCGATTCGAGGGCTTCGGCAATGAACGCTTCCTGATTGAAGCAGGGAACGACGATGGAGACTTTAGACATGGCCTATTTGAGTTTTATTATTTGAGCCGCTTTTTTAGCGGCTTTCTTCTGAAGAATTCTAGCTGATTGATGTGCTGGCGAGGGTCGGGTGGTTTGGGTGGGTGTGGTGTGTCGGATGGGGGGTATTGGGAGGTTTTATTTAATTTTACATAACATAAATTATCAACCATAAATTTGTGACGGCCATTTAGTAATGTCCGGTTTGGGCCAGTTAGAAATGTCCGGTTTAAGGGTTCTCCTCGGCGCATCCTGCAACTGCATGCAGACGACGGAGCCCGTGA
>NZ_VWWM01000091.1:0-21592 GCF_011752945.1 Paraburkholderia sp. Cy-641 | reverse complement strand
GCTCGGTCCGCCGCCGCCTGGCTACTATCGCGTGAAGCCGGGCGACACGCTGTACCGGATCGCGCTCGAAAACGGCCAGAATTACCGCGATATTTCGGCGTGGAATAATTTGACCAATCCGAATCAGATCGAGGTCGACCAGTTGCTGCGCGTCGTGCCGCCGGGTGCGAATGCCGCGGCCATGACACCGGGTGTGGCGACCGCGCCGATCGGCGGCACGGGTGCGGTGCAGAGCGAGCCGCTCAACAACAACGCGCCGGCCGCGGTCGGCGCCGCGATGCCGCCGCTCTACGGCGCGGCGACCGGCGGCGCGAGCACGAATGGCGCAACGGTGCCGGCCAATCCGGCTGCGGCATCCGACACGGGCAGCGCTGCCGCGGGTAACGTCGCGTTCGCATGGCCGGTGCGCGGTCCGCTGCTCAACACGTTCAACGACTCGACCAACAAGGGCGTCAATATCGGCGGCACGGCGGGCGAGCCGGTGAAAGCGTCGGCGGACGGCCGTGTCGTCTATGCCGGAAATGGGCTGCGTGGTTACGGCAATCTCATTATCATCAAGCATGATGCAACTTATCTCACCGCGTATGCACACAACCGCGCTTTGATGGTAAAAGAGGGGGACGCGGTGACGAAAGGGCAGAAGATCGCTGAGATGGGCAATAGCGATTCCGACCGCGTGATGTTGCATTTCGAAGTTCGCCGACAGGGCAAACCTGTCGACCCACTGAAGTATTTGCCGCCGCAATAAGCGATACGACCATGCCGAAATCGAAGCGCCGCCCGCCGCAAGCCGAGTCTGAGAAGATCAGCAAAGCCACGTCCGACGCAGCGGACGAAAGCGGCGCTTCGGAAGTGGAAGAAGAGATCGTGGAAGAGCGCGATCTCGACGAGAACGAAACCGCCGACACGCGCGAAGGCTCGAGCGGCGCGGCACCCGACGCCGACGATTTCCGCGCCCTGCTGCAGGCCGAGCTGACGGCCGACACGATCCAGCACTATCTGAACCGCATCAGCGTGAAGCCGCTGCTCACCGTCGAGGAAGAGCAGAAATATTCGCGTCTTGCCAAGGCCGGCGAGTTCGAGGCGCGCCAGGTGATGATCGAGCGCAATCTGCGGCTCGTCGTCAGCATTGCCAAGGGTTATCTGAATCGCGGCGTGCCGCTGCTCGATCTGATCGAAGAGGGCAACCTCGGCCTCATGCACGCGATCGAGAAATTCGATCCGACGCGCGGCTTCCGCTTCTCGACTTACGCGACGTGGTGGATTCGCCAGAGCATCGAGCGCGCGATCATGAACCAGGCGCGCACGGTGCGATTACCGGTGCACGTGATTCGTGAGCTCAACCAGGTGCTGCGCGCGAAGCGCCATCTCGAGAAGAATTCGATGAATTCCGGCGAGGCCGCCGAGCGTCGCGACGCCAGCATCGACGACATCGCCTACCTGACCGGCAAAACCAGCGACGAAGTGACCGACATCCTCGCGCTGAACGAGCACACGGCCTCGCTCGATGCACCGCTCGATCTCGATCCGGCGAGCAGCCTGCTCGATCTGCTGTCCGACGATCAAAGCCAGTCGCCCGATGCGGAGGTGCAGCATCGCGAGCTCGAAACGCTGACGCGCGCGTGGCTCGCGCGTCTGTCGGACAAGCACCGCCATGTGATCGAACGGCGCTTCGGCCTCAATCACATCGAACCCGCCACGCTCGAAGAGCTGGCCGACGAAATGGGCCTCACGCGCGAGCGTGTGCGCCAGATCCAACAGGAAGCGCTGGTGCGTCTGAAGCGCTTCTTCGCCTCCAACGGTGTCCGCAAGGACGCCGTTCTGTAACCTGATGACACCGATTCTTGTTTTCGACATCGAGACGATTCCCGATGTCGCCGGCATCCGCCGTCTCGAAGATTTACCCGCCTCGATGAGCGACGCCGAAGTCGCCGAGCACGCGTTCGCCGCGCGTCGCGAAAAAACCGGCAGCGATTTCCTGCCGCATCATCTGCAACGGGTCGCGGCGATTTCCTGCGTGTTCCGCGACAGCAACGGCTTTCGCGTGCGCTCGCTCGGCACGCCCGAGGACGGCGAGGCAACGCTCGTGCAGTCGTTCTATCGCGTGATCGAGAAGTACACGCCGCAACTCGTGTCGTGGAACGGCGGCGGCTTCGATCTGCCGGTGCTCAACTATCGCGCGCTCGTCAACGGCATTCCCGCGTACCGCTTCTGGGACGTCGGCGAGGACGACCGCGACTTCAAGTGGAACAACTACATCAGCCGCTACCACGCGCGCCATACCGATCTGATGGACGTGCTGGCGATGTACCAGGCACGCGCCAACGCGCCGCTCGACGCGCTCGCGAAGATGTGCGGTTTTCCGGGCAAGATGGGCATGGACGGCAGCCAGGTGTGGCAGGCGTTCCAGCAAGGGCGCATCGAGGAAATCCGCAACTACTGCGAGACCGACGTCGTCAACACGTACCTGCTGTATTGCCGTTTCCAGTTGATGCGCGGCGGCTTCTCGCCGTCGGAGTATGCTGACGAGATCAATCTCGTGAAGAACGCGCTCGCGCTCGAAACTGCGCCGCAGTGGGCCGAGTATCTGGCGGCGTTCGAGCAGTGAGCCGCCGCGCGCGGTTGGGTGGGCGCATCGAGTCGGCGTGTTGCGGCTGGGAGGAAGACGTGCGGGTCCGGTTGCCGCGGTAATTCGGCCTCGGCTCTTTGCGGCGCACGCGGCCGAGTCGCGTACGATCGCAGGCAAGCCCGGCGCTTCGTCTACAATCTCGCCTTTCCCCACAGTTTGTCAGGAAGTCGCAGGTGTCCCGAACTGCCCCCCAACGTCGCGCGCCGCGGCGCTCATCGAAGCATGCCAAGGCGCCGGCCCCGACGCCGGCGCTCGTCATTACCGGCAACGAGCCGGTCATCGAAATCGTTTCGCTCGATATGGAAGCGCGCGGCGTGGGCCGCACCGACAGCGAAGACGGCACGCCAGGCAAGGTGATCTTCGTCGAAGGCGCGTTGCCGGGCGAGCGCGTCAGCTATACGACGCATCGCAGCAAGCCGAAATTCGAGCAGGCCGAAGTCGTGCAGGTGTTCCGCGAGAGCGCGATGCGCACCACGCCCCAATGCCGCCACTTCGACATTTGCGGCGGCTGTTCGATGCAGCATCTCGACGTGCGCGCGCAGGTCGCGGTCAAGCAGCGCGTGCTTGAAGACAACCTGCAGCGCCTCGCGAAGCTGCGCCCTGAAACCGTGTTCCGGCCGATTCACGGGCCGTCTTGGGGTTATCGCTATCGCGCGCGTCTGGCCGTGCGTTATCTGCCGGAAAAGGGCGGTATGCGCATCGGCTTTCACGAGAAGAAGAGCAGCTATATCGCGGACATGAAAACCTGCGAGGTGCTGCCGCCGCATGTGTCGGCCATGCTGATGCCGCTGCGCTTCATGGTGCGCAAGCTGTCGATCTACGACCGCATGCCGCAGATCGAACTCGCGGTCGGCTCGTCGGTCACGGCGCTCGTCGTGCGCAACCTCGAACCGCTCACCGCCGCCGACGAACAGGTGCTGCGCGATTTCGCCGACGAGCACAAGGTGCAGTTCTGGATTCAGCCGGGCGGCCCGGACACAGTCACGCCGCTCTATCCGCTCGACGCGCAGCTCGACTACACGCTGCCCGAATACGGCATCCGCATGCCGTTCAAGCCGACCGACTTCACGCAGGTCAATCACGCGATCAACCGCGTGCTCGTGAGCCGCGCGTTGCGCCTGCTCGCGCCGGCGCGCACTGATCGCGTGCTCGATCTGTTCTGCGGAATCGGCAACTTCACGCTGCCGCTCGCGCGGCTTGCGCGGGAAGTGGTCGGTATCGAGGGCAGCGAGGTGCTGACCGGGCGCGCGCTCGCGAACGCCGAGCTGAACGGCGTCGCGGGGCATACGTCGTTTGCGTGCCGCAATCTGTTCGAAGTGACCGCCGACGACCTGCGCGCGCTCGGCCACTTCGACAAGTTCCTGATCGATCCGCCGCGCGAAGGCGCGCTCGCGGTCGCGAAGGCGCTCGCGGAGATCGCGCAGAGCGGCAATGGACCGCTGCCGAAGCGCATCGTCTACGTGTCGTGTGCGCCGGCTACGCTCGCGCGCGATGCGGGCCTGCTCGTGCACGAAGCCGGCTATCGGCTCGTTGGGGCGGGTGTCGTGAACATGTTCCCGCACACGTCGCACGTGGAGTCGATTGCGTTGTTCGAGCGGGATTGAGGGGGAGCGCGCGACGCCAGCGGCCAGGTGGCGGGCGTCGCGTGTCAGTGCGCATGCAGACACGTTGACGTGCGGATGCGCGGGCATAAAAAACGCCACGACTTTCAGGTCGTGGCGTTTTTTATTTCAGAGGCTGAATGTATTCAGCGGGCGGCAAAGCTCAGCAAAGTTAGCTTAGAACTGCCACCACGACTTCTGCGTGCCCGGCCGCGCGTGGCCCGTGATGTACGGGCTGTCCGGGAACGTGCCCGCGAGCACGCGGCGCGTGTCGTCGGCCAGTTGCGGCTGGTTCAGCTTTTCGTACGACAGCATCATGATGTGCAGCGCGTCTTCGATGGCCGGCGCGTTCTTGTATTCGTGCAGCGCGAGTTGCGCGCGGTTGATTGCCGCGACATAGGCGCCGCGACGGTAGTAGTAGTCCGCCGCGTGGACTTCGTGCGACGCCAGCGCGTTCACGATATAGCGCATGCGTTGCGCCGCGTCCGGTGCGTACTTGCTGTTCGGGAACCGGTCCACCACGACCTTGAACGCGTCATACGATTCGCGCAGCGACTTCGGATCGCGCTCGCTCATGTCCTGGCCCGAGAAGCGGCCGAACAGACCGAGGTCGTCGTTGAAGTGGATCATGCCTTTCAGGTAGTACGCGTAGGCGATGTCCGGGTGATCCGGGTGCAGCTGGATGAAGCGGTCGATGGCCTGGTCGGCGGCGGCGTCTTCGTTGTCTTTCCAGTTGCAGTATGCGACGTTGATCTGCGCCTGCTGCGCGAAGTGGCCGAACGGGTCGCGGCCCTCGAGCATTTCGAAGTATTTCGCGCACTTGCCGAAGTCACCGCCGGTCAGGGCGTCGTTCGCCTCCGTATATAATTTGTTGTTGTTCCACGTTGCCGTTTCGTCGGTCTTCTCCGGCAGGCCGTGGCAAGCCGCAATAGCGACGACGGCCGCGGCGCACGCAACGTATCCGGCCACTTTCCGGGCCGCCTTCTTGATGGCCGCCAAATTGAGCGCCGCTGCTTCAGTGATGGTGTTCAAGGCTCGCATTTTCCAGTCTAGCTTTACGTCCAGGTGACCCAGACTCAATGACCCGCTCAAATACTCCAGGCACCGCAGGCGCCGGGAATAGCAACGAAGATTATAGCGTAAGCGCCGACCCCGCCGACGCGTTGGGCGTCGATTCGCTCGACGACGATTTTGCCGCCGACGCGCCCGCCGCAAGCCATTCGCAAGAAACCGCCGCGAGCCCGGCGGCGCCGGTGCCGGGCCGCATCGCCGACGAAAGCCCGCGCCAGGTCGTGGTGCCCGACGAACTGGCCGGCGAGCGGCTCGACAAGGTGCTCGCCAAAGTGTTTCCGGAATTTTCGCGCAGCCGTCTGCAAAGCTGGATCGAAGCCGGGCGCGTGCGCGTCGACGGCAAGCCGGCGAAGATTCGCCAGCCGGTGCCGCTCGGCGCCACGATCGAGCTCGTGCCCGACCTGCTGCCCGAGCAGCTCGCCTTCACACCCGAGCCGGTGCCGCTCGAAATCGTCTACGAGGACGACACGCTCGTCGTCATCAACAAGCCGGCCGGCATGGTCGTGCATCCGGCCGCCGGCAACTGGAGCGGCACCGTGCTCAACGGGCTGCTGCACCGTTATGGCGAAGCCGCGGCCGGCCTGCCGCGCGCGGGCATCGTGCACCGGCTCGACAAGGAGACCTCGGGGCTCATGGTGGTCGCGCGCACGCTCGAGGCGCAGACCGACCTCGTGCGCCAGTTGCAGGCGCGCACGGTCAAGCGCCGCTATCTCGCGCTCGTGTGGGGCAACATGCCCGAGGACGGCACGATCGACGCGCCGATCGGCCGCGATCCGCGCGAGCGCACGCGCATGGCCGTGGTGACGGGCGCGGCCGGCAAGCCGGCGCGCACGCATTTCCGCCGCGTCGACGCGGCGATCTGGCAGCGGCAGCCGGTCACGGCGATTCACTGCGATCTCGAAACCGGCCGCACGCACCAGATTCGCGTGCATTGCGCGCACGTCGGCCATCCGCTGCTCGGCGACCCCGTGTATGGACGCGCGCGCGGCAAGCGTTCGGTTACGCCGCTGCCGGGCGGCTTCGCGCGCCAGGCGCTGCATGCATGGCGGCTCGGGCTGATTCATCCGAAGACGGGCCGCTCGATGCAGTGGCGGGCCGAGGTGCCGGCCGACATCGCGGCGCTGTCCGAGGCGCTCGGCCTCGGTCGCGACGACGCGGGCGAGTTCGACGACGTGTACTACGAGGATGAGGACTACGACGTATCGTCCGCCGACGCCGATTACGATGAAGATCACGACGGCGACGCCGACCCCGAAGATCACGACGCCAACGAGGCCCACGAGGCCCACGACGAGGACGATCCCACATGAACGCAGCTTTGCCGGAACTGGATTTCGCCGATGTCGTGCAACCCGCATGGAACGTCTCGCCGCGCGTGCGCGCGCTCGTCACCACCCGCAACGGCGGCGTGAGCGACGCGCCATTCGGCCGCTGGCGGGATGGCGCGGACCAGCCCGGCGGCCTCAACCTCGGCATGAAATCCGGTGACGATCCGGCCGCGGTCGCGAGCAATCGCGCGCGGCTGCTCGCGCTTGCCGGCGTTGGCGAAGCTGCGTGGCTCGAACAGATCCACGGCGCCGGCATCGTGCGCGCCGAGGACGTGCTCGCGCAGACTCACGCGGACGGCACGCCGACGCGCGCCGACGCGAGCGTCACCGATCGCGCGGGCACCGTCTGCGTCGTGATGGTTGCCGATTGCATGCCGGTGCTGCTGTGCGACGCAGCGGGCCGCGCGGTCGGCGCCGCGCATGCGGGCTGGCGCGGCCTCGCGGCCGGCATCGTCGAGCAGACCGCGCAGCGCGTCGCGGCGCTCGCGGGTGTGGAAGCGGGCGCGCTGCATGCGTACCTCGGGCCGTCGATCGGGCCGGCCGCATTCGAAGTCGGCCCCGACGTGCGCGACGCGTTCATGGATGGCGTCGAGGGCGCGCAGCGCGACGCTACCGCGCATGCGTTCGTCGCGCATCCGGCGAACCCCGGCAAATATCTCGCCGATCTGCCGGCACTCGCGCGCCTGCGTCTGCAAGGCCTCGGCGTCACGCATATCAGCGGCGGCGATCTCTGCACGGTCACGCAACGCGAACGTTTCTATTCGTATCGCCGCGATCGCGAAACCGGCCGCATGGCCGCGCTCATCTGGCTCGACGCTCACGCGCAAGGCCTCGCCGACTGACGCATGCGCCGCGTGTCGAGGCGCGACGTGCGCGCGGCGTCTCGTCAGACGTTTGGCGATCAAGCAATCATTGGGCAATCGCATTGGGCAATCGTTAAGCCATTCATGCGTGGGGTCCATGCCGGCATGAAGCCGCGCGCCATGCGGCAGACCTCGTGCGGACGCGGGCGCGAACGCTATCCGCTCGGGACGCCGGGCCATTTTGCTGCGCTGCCGGAAGGTCGGGCGGCAGCGTAAATCGCCGGCGGGAAATGTCCGCGGTCGCAGGTCTCGAGCGCCTTGAAAAGCCATGCGTCGCGGGTGTTTTTTCGATCCGTCGCAACGCCGCCCGGCGGCTCGTCAAAGCGTGATTTGTCACACAGGGAAAACGATAATTAAAAAAGTATCGCACTGCGGCAAAATCGGGAACAAGCATTGACATGCCTTGTGATGGGGAGCAAGAATGTTCCTCCCAAGCTCCTCGTCGTACATGGGACAGGGCGTGACGGATTCGCGAGCAATCGCCATGCGCGCACGAACCTGCCTCTCAACCCGTCCGCAAGGACTTACCGGTCAAAAGCAGGTATGGCTGCCTCTCATTCCTCAGATTCCCACAGCACGGACTCCTCGAAGGAGCAAACGCAGCAGGCCGGTACGAGCGGTGCATCGCCAGCCGCAGGCATGCAGCAGTTTTTCGATGCCTGGATGAACGCGTGGCGTTCGTTCGGCGTGCCGCCCGGCGGTGCGCCATTCCAGGTTCCTCCCGTGCAGATGCCCAACGTCGCGCAGATGGGTTTCCCGCCGATGCCGTCGTTTCCGGGCATGCCCGACTTCAGCAAGCTGGCCGCGGGCGCGATGCCGTCGCTGCCGCCGTTTCCGGCGCTGAACCTTCCTCCCGCCGCGATTCCACCGGAGCGCTTGCAGAAGCTGCAAGCCGACTATTCGCGCGAGGCGATGGAGCTGATCCAGCAGGCCACTACGTCGTCCAGCAAGGCGCCCGAACTCAAGGACCGGCGCTTTAGCGCGGACGCATGGAGCGAGACGCCGGCCTATGCGTTTACCGCCGCGTGGTATCTGCTGAACGCGCGCTATCTGCAGGAAATGGCCGACGCGCTCGACACCGAGCCGAAGATGCGCGAGCGCATCCGCTTCGCGGTCCAGCAGTGGACCGCGGCCGCTTCGCCGAGCAACTTCTTCGCGCTGAATCCCGAAGCGCAGAAAACGCTGCTCGACAGCAAGGGCGAGAGCCTGCGCCAGGGCGTGATGAACCTGCTCGGCGACATGCAGCGCGGCAAGATTTCTCAAACCGACGAATCGCGTTTCGCCGTGGGCGAGAACCTTGCGAACACCGAAGGCTCGGTCGTGTTCGAGAACGATCTGCTACAGCTGATCCAGTACAAGCCGCGCACGCCGACCGTGCGCGAGCGGCCGCTCCTGATCGTGCCGCCCTGCATCAACAAGTTCTACATTCTCGACCTGCAACCCGAAAACTCGCTCGTCGCGCATGGGCTCGAATCGGGTCACCAGGTGTTCCTGATTTCGTGGCGCAACGCAGATCAATCGGTCGCCAACAAGTCGTGGGACGACTACATCGGCGAGGGCGTGCTGGCCGCGATCGAGACCGTGCGCAAGATCAGCGGCCGCGAGCAGATCAACACGCTCGGCTTCTGCGTCGGCGGCACGATGCTCGCCACCGCGCTCGCGGTGGCCGCGGCGCGCGGCGAACATCCGGCCGCCTCGCTGACGCTGCTCACCGCGATGCTCGACTTCTCCGACACGGGCGTGCTCGACGTGTTCGTCGACGAGGCGCACGTGCAGATGCGCGAGCAGACCATCGGCGGCAAGAACGGTGCGCCGCCGGGACTGATGCGCGGCATCGAGTTCGCCAACACGTTCTCGTTCCTGCGCCCGAACGACCTCGTATGGAACTACGTGGTCGACAACTACCTGAAGGGCCGCACGCCGGTGCCGTTCGACCTGCTGTACTGGAACAGCGACTCGACGAGTCTGCCGGGGCCGATGTACTGCTGGTATCTGCGCAACACGTACCTCGAGAACAAGCTGCGCGAGCCCGGTGCGTTGACCACCTGCGGCGAGCCGGTCGATCTGTCGAAGATCGATGTGCCGACCTTCATCTACGGTTCGCGTGAAGACCATATCGTGCCGTGGCAAACCGCCTATGCGTCGGTGCCGCTGCTGTCCGGGCCGCTGAAGTTCGTGCTCGGCGCGTCGGGCCACATCGCTGGCGTGATCAATCCGCCCGCGAAGAAAAAGCGCAGCTTCTGGCGCCTCGAAACCGAAGAGAAGATGCTGCCGGAAACCGCCAACGAGTGGTTCGACGCCGCGACCGAAGTGCCCGGCAGCTGGTGGCCCGAATGGACCGCATGGCTCGATCAGCACGGCGGCCGGAAGGTGAAGCCGCGCGCCTCGGCCGGCTCCGACGAGTTCCCGGTGATCGAGCCGGCGCCCGGCCGCTACGTGCGGCAACGGGAATAGGTCCGACGCGCCGTGATGTCGAACACGGCGCGCGGTCGTGCGGTGTGTGGGTGTGGCTGGTCAATGAGCGTCTGGTTAAGGCGTAAGAGCAACGGAATTTTTTAACGTAACGGGCTGCGGCGCAGTTTGCCGAGGTGCCCGGAGGATATGGAAATGACTGATGTTGTGATCGTATCGGCCGCTCGTACTGCAGTGGGCAAGTTTGGTGGGTCGCTGGCCAAGGTTGCCGCGCCTGAACTCGGCGCGTTGGCGGTGCGTGCCGTCCTCGAACGGGCTGGCGTGAAGCCGGACCAGGTGAGCGAAGTGATTCTCGGCCAGGTGCTGACGGCGGGCTCGGGCCAGAACCCCGCGCGTCAATCGGTCATCAAGGCGGGCTTGCCGTCGTCGGTGCCGGGCATGACGATCAACAAGGTGTGCGGCTCGGGCCTGAAGGCTGTGATGCTGGCGGCCAACGCGATCATCGCGGGCGACGCGGACATCGTGGTCGCGGGCGGCCAGGAGAACATGAGCGCCGCGCCGCACGTGCTGCCGGGTTCGCGCGACGGCTTCCGCATGGGCGATGCGAAGCTGATCGACTCGATGATCGTCGACGGCCTGTGGGACGTCTACAACCAGTACCACATGGGCGTGACGGCGGAAAACGTCGCGAAGGAATACGGCATCACGCGCGAAGAGCAGGACGCGTTCGCGGCGCTGTCGCAGAACAAGGCGGAAGCCGCGCAGAAGGCCGGGCGCTTCAACGACGAAATCGTGCCGGTCGAGATTCCGCAGCGCAAGGGCGAGCCGCTGCGCTTCGCCACCGACGAATTCGTGCGCCACGGCGTGACGGCCGAATCGCTCGCGGGTCTGAAGCCGGCCTTCTCGAAGGAAGGCACGGTCACGGCGGCGAACGCGTCGGGTCTGAACGACGGCGCGGCCGCGGTGCTCGTGATGTCGCTGAAGAAGGCCGAAGCGCTCGGTCTCACGCCGCTCGCGCGCATCAAGGCGTATGCGAACGCCGGTATCGATCCGAAGGTGATGGGCATGGGCCCGGTGCCGGCATCGCGCCGTTGTCTCGAGCGCGCGGGCTGGACGCCGGCCGATCTGGACCTGATGGAAATCAACGAAGCGTTCGCCGCGCAGGCGCTCGCGGTGCACAAGCAGATGGGCTGGGACACCTCGAAGATCAACGTGAACGGCGGGGCAATCGCGATCGGCCATCCGATCGGCGCGTCCGGCTGCCGGATTCTCGTCACGCTGCTGCACGAAATGCAGAAGCGCGATGCGAAGAAGGGTTTGGCGTCGCTGTGCATCGGCGGCGGTATGGGTGTCGCGCTGGCTGTCGAGCGCATGTAAGGTATGGCTGGGGTGCGCCGCGCCGGTCCTGCGCGGTGTACCCCGGAACGTGGCTCGCGCCGGTAGTGCGCGTTGCCGGCTGGTCGCCCGGCCGCAGCGGAGAACCAGCATCAGGCGAGACAGGAGGTTGCCGGTCGGCACCTCGAAAACGATAACGGAGTAGGGTTTATGACACAGCGAATTGCGTATGTAACGGGCGGCATGGGCGGCATTGGCACGAGCATCTGCCAGCGTCTGCACAAGGAAGGTTTCAAGGTGATCGCGGGCTGCGGCCCGAATTCGCCGCGCCGCGCGAAGTGGCTCGATGAGCAGAAGGCGCTCGGTTTCGATTTCGTCGCCTCCGAAGGCAACGTCGGCGACTGGGAATCGACCAAGGCCGCGTTCGACAAGGTCAAGGCCGAGGTCGGCGAGATCGACGTGCTGGTCAACAATGCCGGTATCACGCGCGACGTCGTGTTCCGCAAGATGACGCACGAAGACTGGACGGCGGTGATCGACACCAACCTGACGAGCCTTTTCAACGTCACCAAGCAGGTGATCGACGGCATGGTCGAGCGTGGCTTTGGCCGCGTGATCAACATTTCGTCGGTGAACGGCCAGAAGGGCCAGTTCGGCCAGACCAATTATTCGACGGCGAAGGCCGGTATTCACGGCTTCACGATGTCGCTCGCGCAGGAAGTGGCGACCAAGGGCGTGACGGTCAACACCGTGTCGCCGGGCTATATCGGCACCGACATGGTCAAGGCGATCCGCCCCGACGTGCTGGAAAAGATCGTGGCGACGATCCCGGTGCGCCGTCTCGGCCAGCCGGACGAAATCGGCTCGATCGTGGCGTGGCTCGCGTCGGAAGAGTCGGGTTTCTCCACGGGCGCCGATTTTTCGCTCAACGGCGGCTTGCATATGGGTTGAGCCCCCGGCGCGCCGCTCACAAGGCGGCGCGCTTCGGCTCAGAGGGTTCCGCCGGCGTTCCACCTGTGCAATGATCCGATTGCACAGGTGGAACGCCGTTTCCGCGTTTAACTCGAGCTTAAAAGGCGCTACATGACTACTACTACAAAGAAAACGGCCGAACGACTGATAAAGAAATATCCGAATCGTCGGCTTTACGATACCGAGACGAGTACCTACATCACGCTGACCGATGTGAAACAGCTCGTGCTCGATCAGGAGGATTTCAAGGTTATCGATGCCAAAAGCAACGAGGACCTGACGCGAGCCATCCTGTTGCAGATCATTCTCGAAGAGGAGAGCGGCGGCTTGCCGATGTTCTCGTCGTCGATGCTCTCGCAGATCATCCGTTTCTATGGTCATGCGATGCAGGGCATGATGGGCACGTACCTGGAAAAGAACATCCAGGCCTTCATCGACATTCAGGCGAAGCTCGCCGACCAGTCGAAGAATCTCTATGAAGGCAAGGCGATGAACCCCGAAGTCTGGTCGCAGTTCATGAACATGCAGGCACCGATGATGCAGGGCATGATGACCAGCTATATCGAGCAATCGAAGAACATGTTCGTGCAGATGCAGGAGCAGATGCAGAACCAGGCAAAAACGATGTTCG
Source organism: Paraburkholderia sp. Cy-641 (assembly GCF_011752945.1). NCBI lineage: Bacteria > Pseudomonadati > Pseudomonadota > Betaproteobacteria > Burkholderiales > Burkholderiaceae > Paraburkholderia > Paraburkholderia sp. Cy-641. The sequence continues at coordinate 8,750 of NZ_VWWM01000091.1, read as the reverse complement.
CCACCTTCCCGTTCACGCCCGGTAGCGGGGTCAACGCGAGCAATGCGCCTGCCGCGCCGCAGGACAATCCGGAGCCGGAAAAGAAGTAATAGCGACGAAGTAATGGCGACTCGCGGCGTAAGCGACGCTGCGCCATTGCCGGGGCTCGGGGAGCCGCCGTGGGATGGCAGGCAGGTCTGCTTGCGTGGGGTGCCTCGCGGGTATTGAGCGTATCGGCGGGTGCTGGCGGTGGGCCGGTTGCGCGGCGCCGTGCGTGTCGGCGGACGGCGTTCCGGATGAGCGGGATGGGCCTGGTGTCGGATCGGCCAGCCCCGACGTCGGCGTCCTTGCGGGCCTTACCCGTTGCGTGGAAGTGCGCGGTGGGCAGCACGGTACAATAGCGGGTTCGCGTGCACGCGGAATCACGCGGAATCACGCGGATTAATCACCTGGATCATTTCCGCCGGCGGAGCCGGGCATGCCGTGCGCATGCTTGCGTGCTGCTTGTGCGGTCGTTCGTGTGCCCTGTTTGTGCATCGTCGCCCGCGGTTCGACGTTCCGCTGTTCCCGTCGCCCGGTTCGCTCGCGTCTTGAGTTTCGCGCCATTCCTTCTGGTTTGATGAGTCATTCTCCGGCGCGACCGACGTCCTCACCGTTGCCATCGCTTTTTGCCGGACCCGCCCCGTGTTTCAGATCGTTTCCCTCATTGCCTCGATGCCTGTGCCCAGGCTGCATCGCTTCGCTTTAGCCGCCGTTGTCCGGCATTTCATCGAGGCGCTGCGATGAGCCGACTGTTTCTTGCGCCGATGGAAGGGCTGGCGGACTACGTGCTGCGCGACGTGCTGACCGGCACGGGCGGATTCGACGGCTGCGTGTCCGAATTTATCCGCGTGACGGGCACGTTGTTGCCCACGCGCATCTACGAGCGCGAGGCGCCCGAAATCCTGCATGCGAGCGTGACCGCGAGCGGCACGCCGATGGTGATCCAGTTGCTCGGCAGCGATCCGGAATGGATGGCGCGCAATGCCGCGCACGCGGCCACGTTGTCGCCCTATGGCATCGATCTGAACTTCGGCTGTCCCGCCAAGGTCGTCAATCGGCATGGCGGCGGCGCGATGCTGCTCGCGGACCCGACGCAATTGAACGAGATCGTGTCGGCGGTGCGCGCGGCGGTGCCGGCCGGGATCGTGGTGACCGCGAAAATGCGCCTTGGCGTTTCCGATACGTCGCGGGCGATCGATTGCGCGCAGGCGCTCGCGGAAGGCGGCGCGGCGTCGCTGGTCGTACATGCGCGCACGCGCGACGACGGCTACCGGCCGCCCGCGCACTGGGAGTGGATCGCGCGTATCGATGATGCCGTCGACGTGCCCGTCATCGCGAACGGCGACGTCTGGAGCGTCGCGGACTGGGCGCGTTGCCGTGCCGTGAGCGGTTGTGCGGACGTGATGATCGGACGCGGCGCCGTATCGGACCCGTTCCTCGCGCGACGGATTCGCGGATTGATGGACCCGTCCCCGTCGGCTGGCGAGTGGTGCGACGTGCTGCGCTCCATGGCCGGCTATCTGACGAAGCTGCAGGCGCGCGGCACGTTGCGCCACGAGCATGGCCGCGTCAAGCAATGGCTCAGCTATCTGCGGCGCACCTGGCCGCAAGCCGCCGAATTGCACGAGACGATCCGGCGCATGCAGGATTCCCGCGAGATTTTTGCGGTGATCGGGCAGGCGTTGGCGTGTGAGGGCTCGGTGATGGCGTCCGGATACGAAACGGTTGATGGTTGCGTGTGACGGGGAGTTGACTGCCGACTGGTCTGGGCGCGACTGCCATCACACTTTAGTGGCTGCGTTTCGGAATCTCGATGATTGTCGGGCCGGCGAGCTTGTACGTGTCTTTATGGGTGGGTACGTGTGTGCCTGGCTTTGCCGGTGGGATTCGCATCCCGACTGTGCGTGCCGGTGCGTCATCGATCACGCCTTGCATTCGTTGCGAACTGCCTGGACGCAGCGCGCCGAAGTACGCTCGATCTTTCGCGCAGCGCAGCATCGGGACGACGACGGAGTACCTCACGATCTTTAAGCCGGTTAATTGTCGGTGGGGGGCGGTTGTGTGTTTTGCGTGGCAGTAATAAGCGGCGATAAAGACGGTTGCCCCAGCGCGAGTAGCAGGAGACTTGCAAGGCCGAGCGTGCGCGCGAATTCGTCATCCAGTTGATTGCCTTGATCGGTAATCGACATCGGCACAACGAGCTCCCGGTTTGTCAGCTTGATCGCAGCATCCTTGGGGACTGCCGAGATGCAGATTTATTCGCTTCGTCATAAGTAATGACCACACCACGGGGCGGCATCTGCTTTTTTATCGACATCGCTACATTCCTTTTAGCGTGCAGCTCCGATGAGTTCCAACCTTGAAGTTGATCGCCATTCGCCGTCCATACCCAAGTCAGATCAGCGGGCAAACCTATCATGGCGTCGAATCACGTATGACAAAAGAATGAATCCCTGAAACCACTGCGCACGCCGCAATACCCGCCGGCAGCCGCAGGAACACACCATGCCGCGAGTGAGAGCATCTCGCAACATCGTGGACTACCGTCAACGAAAGCCGGCAGAAACCACCGAAGATCGATCGCGGACGAATCGGCCCGTACGTAGCCGTGCTTCGCCGTGTCACGCGCCGCAGGTTCGAGCGGCGCGGCTGCCTGTTGTCAGCCACCTGTTTTTGGATCGGGGAACCACAAATAGCTGTAAACTCTCGTCTTTGCTGCCATTCCAAGATTCCCCTCACATGTCCAAGCTGCACAGCGTCAACCCGTCCGAGCCGCCTCGCGTCGGCTTCGTATCCCTCGGGTGCCCGAAGCATATCGAAAATATACTGACGAAAATCCACCGGTCGGAGTGATATCCTGCGTTCCAGCTCGAAATGAAAGCCATAAAAAAACAGCGCCTCAGGGGCGCTGTTTTTCATGTTGAAGCCTTGGAAGTCGGTGGACGGGAAAGCACTCTCAGATGGCCGGTTCCCATGAGAAAGTTTCTGTACGACTGCACGGCGACATCCCAAGCGGCTTTCGCCACTTCCTCGCTTGCGTCAATGACTTTACCGTTTGAGTCGACCACGGCGAGGCGTGCGGGTTGCCCGGCTGCTGTCGTGACGCTGAGGCCTTTATAGCTGACGGCCGATATCTCGAATGCCGCGGCGACATCTGCCTGCACAAGAGCAGCGTTGGGTCCAATAAGGCTCATTGTCGCCCCCTTATGTGAAGCGCCGCTGCGTGCTGTTGCATGGCAGCCAGGATGTGCGCAGCGTTGTATCGGGTGCCATTGGGGCGGTCGGACTGGGGCAGAGCGGCTTCGGCAACGCACCAATGCTCGTCCATCCGTCCGCGTAGGCTCTTGGCTCGATAGCTGACGATCGCGCCGGCATCGAGCAGCGCTGCCAATGCCGCTTCAACCGCGGCCTGCGCGGTCCGCAAGGTCATGATGATGCGTTTCTTCGTCATGGCGCCGCCGCGTTCAAGCAAAGCGACGATCTCTGCCTGCAAAGCAACTTGGTCGCGCATCCATTGACGTTGGCCGTTGATGATGACCGGCGCGTAGCGGCCGGAAGTGATCGGTGCTCGACCTCGCCTCATTCTTCTTCTCCGTTGATTTCTGCGATCCACTTATCGAGACAGGTCAGGCAGTGGTAGTAGCGCCCCCAATAGTCGCTGTCGATTAGCGCTCTTTCGTATCGCGCCCTTTCTCCTGGCTGAATGACGTGTTGGTCGCCATGGCGCGGATCAGCTCCGCCAAAGCACGGTTGCGGCTTGCGTACGCGTACGATCTTGACCGTGCGCAACTTGATATTGACATCGCGTTCACCATCGAAGGGGTCGCAGGCGATGTATTCAGCGTCGCTGTAGCTCATAATCCGAATCTCCTGCCTTTGCCGTCGTCGCCGCAGTAGGAGTCGCACTCGCACGGCTCACGCTTCATGCATCGCGGATTAGGGATGACCGCGATGTCGCCGAGCACGTCGCGAACAAACTCCCACATCCGATGCTCGCTCAACTGGTTGCGATCGAAGTCGGCATCGGGATCGACGCCGATTGCGCAAAGCGAGTGAGCCCCGCGCCTGCCCTCGAACGTCTTTGTCATGAGCGTGGCGACCCGGCCGTCGTCGGCAGGCTCCGTGCTATGGAACACATACGGGTCCATCGAGTATTGCTTACCGGCCGGCACAACTTCGGTGTGGGACTTGACGACCGTGAGCTGGTAGTCTGGCAGCCAGGGCCGATTGCCGAACGGCGTCCGCTCGCCTTCGTGGAGGTATGCCGTATGCGTTTCTGCGCCGGCTGCGCGGCTCGGCCAATATATGTGGTTGATCTGCGTTCCGACGAGCACGCGCGACTCGAAGCCGAACCGGTGATCGTGAATCGACGAGTGCTCGAAGCACGAACGGCGCGGCAGCTCTGGATGCCAAACGTGAAGGCGCATGTTGGCCGCGAGTTGCAGCTGCAGGAAGCCGAGGCCATGAAGCGTGATCTTTGCTTCGGTGGGTTTGAATGTCATGACTGATCTCCTGCGGTGGGAGCTGAAGCGCCTTCAAGTCTTACCGTAGCTGCGCGAGCGAATGCCTCCATTGCCGTGGCGAACATCTCTGATAGCATGCGTGCACTGTCGGCGGTCAGTTCTTCAGGCCAGAATAATTTGGCGTGACCGCCTTCAGGCAAGATCACGCGCATCTCGCGGAGAGCCGATGCGTCAATTTCCACAGAACGTCGACTGGGTCGAAGGCTTCGCGACGCATTCAGCCGCTCTCGTGCGCGGCCACGCGCATATGCCAAAGCGTAGAGGCGTTGGCCCGGTGCGGTCCGTGCTATTTCCGGCAGCTTCCCTCGATCTGACGCATTTATCGAATCGTCATACACGAGGGCGTCTTCTGAAAGAGGAAAGATGGCATGTCGGGCAGCGGAGAGCATTCGCTGTGTCTCGGGATGCAGCGGATCAGCGCCGATGAAGCAGTCTTCGGGCGCATCCGGCCAGCCTCGTCGACATTTTTCGAATTCACCTTCGTTCCAAAATTCGAGCCATTCCAAGCCATCGTCGGCGCTTAGGGCATATTGAATAGCGGAGACGGCGGGACTCGGCCTAGCGCCTGCGGCTTCGTTTTCTGCGAACGTTGTCCAGCGCCGATTTCCGTTGTCGTTCAAATAGTCGGCCGCGCCTGTGAAGTGGACCGTCGACGCGCTTGCTTTCTTGCTCACAGGTCACCTCCATTCAAGTGGCTGTGGCCCGATTCGTCACCCGGATCGCGGTCGATGCGATCCATTTCGGCGAGTGCCAGAGCTATGCCCTTCTTCAGCGCTATCCGAGGCGACTCAGGCTTCCACCACGAGCGATCGAAAGGCCAGCAGATAGGCGGCTTATTCGAAAAGCGGCCGTCGCCTTGAGAGAACGGATGAAGGGTATCGGCTGCATACAGCAGATATGCGGCCGCCGCGCTCACAAGCACGCCCGGGTCGCGCTCGTCATCGTGCTCGGCCGTCCAGCCTTCGACGTCGACCTGGCGCCGGCGCTCGGCGAGCACGTCGCGTTCGGCCTGGGTCAGTACCTCTTGCTGCGCACTGGAACTGGCGAGAACGGCCTGAATATAGGCCGGCCAGAATGCGTCGTCGGCGGGAGTGACGGTGCGATTGGTCTTGAGCACTTCCGCGCATGCCTGTGCGTGGATGGCCCGCAGATTTTGATCTGTTCTTGTCATGGTGGGTCTCACGTCGACGGATGCAGCGCGCGATCGAGCTGCATCAAACCGGTTTCGATGGATAGACGGGCCTGTTCCGCCCAGGTGCGGGCCTCCTGAGCGGCTTTGTGTCGGCTATAGCTGCCTATCTCGTCGCGCATGAGGTCGAGCAGCTCGATGTCGGCCCCAAGGGCGATGTCTGCAGCCAGCCGGCGGAGCTCGATGCGAAGCGCGTCGAGCCGAGCGAGGGCGGCCAGTCGGGAATCCGACTGGCCTTCGTTCATCTGGATAGGTTTGCGCCGCGCATGCGGCGCTTTGTTCGTCTGGATTGCGGGCGAATGCCCGCTGTTGCTGCCGCCGTTATCCGCTGTCTGCGCCGGAACGGCGCCAGCAAGCGAAAGCCTTGGGCGCTGTTCCGCGCTTTCCCGCTTACGCGGCAGCGGACGTGGGGTAGAAGTAGCCGGGAGCAGGGTCATTGATCCCTCCGCGACGATGGAAACGGCCATGCAGCCTTAGGGGAAAGGCCGGGCGGTATAGCGCTTTCCTTGCGTTGGCCAGCGGCCGGTGCCTTGCGTGCGCGAGCGAGACGGTCCAGCTTCGCGTGTTCAGCGATATAGACATCGTCCAGCCACTTCAGAATGGCCGGTCGCATCTTGTCAGTCCGCACATCGGCCCTTGAAAGGCGCTCGATCAACTGGTCACGGGCCGCCTGCAGAGCCTTGAACCGACTGGAATAGATCACGGACCTACAGAGACTCGGCCATGAACCTTCGCCGACCTTCGACAGGCTAAAGCTGTTCGCGAATATCCACGAGCCTTCCTCGGGGTGGGCGAGCATGATTTCTGCGGGGCAAAGTCCGCGATGCTTTGCGGGCGTTGGCATGGCGATCCGCTCGCACCGCTCAAAGACACCATTCTCGTTGGTGTGATGTAGTGGGTACGGCTCCATGTCCTGTAGCTCGTCGACGAATATGACGTCTTCAGGCCCGGCAATATCGGCGGCGATCGTCGCGCGCTTCGGCGGCCTGTCGAGCAGATCGGTCAGTGGCATCAACGCCGTGTGCACGCCCTCGATCGTGCGCGTCGCGAGCTTGCCGAACCCGGCGTCATGGAGAACCGCCTGCAGTGCCTGCAAAAGTTGCTTTGCCTGCACGTCGGTGATCTTCTGCGATGCCGGCTTCGGGAGTGCCTTCCTGGTGACCTTGGTTTTGCCGGCCGCCTCGGCCTGTTGAGCGGCGTTCTGCAGCCGCTCCAGCGCCTTTTCCGGGCCGTGAGCGCGGATTTCCTCGATAGCGAGGGTTGACGCGACGACCTTGTCACGCACGAGCTTGTGAAGCGGCGCCGGCGCATTCGCGAGCAGCAATACGTCGCGAATCGTCTGCTCCGTAATGTTGAGGCGCTTGCAGATGGTCGCGTTGTCGACGTCGAGCTGCTGCAGCTCGACGACATTCTGTGCGAGGTCGAGCGGCGTCAGCTGCTCGGTATCGTTTGCATTGATGCCGTCGAAAATCAGGTTGGCGCGGTTGACGCTCTTCGCCTCGTCGATCACGCACGGGAGAAAATCGATTTCCGCGCCTTCATCCATCGCCATCAGCGCAGCGTGGTAGCGATGCTGGCCGGAGTAGACGAACACACGATCTTCGCCGGCAACCTTCCTGACGTAACAGCCGAGTGGCGACTTGCGATCGAAGCCGTTCGCCTTGATCAGGTCGGCGAGGTGGCGTACGCGGGTCGGGTTCAACGGGCGCGCATTGTCGCGCGGATCGTAGTTAATCTGGTGCGGCGGCACTTTCCACAGATCGCCGGATTTACCGCCGGCCTGTGCGATTGCCGCTTTGGTATTGCCCGTGACGAGCATCGCGTCGAGCACGAGAGGGCTGGTCCTAGCCATGGATCACCTCGCGTGCATGTGCGATCCCGGCTACGTCTGCCAGCGTCTTTTGCTGCGGTGGATAGTGGAAGACCGTACCGACGAACGATTCAATCGATGCACCCGCAAGCCAGTACACGAGACGTTCGTCAGCGTAGCGGAGCGCCTGGCGCACTACTTCGGCCTGGACGAGAGTCTGAAGGTCTGCGCGAAGCGCTTTGTGATCGGCGTCGGGCAGCATCCGCTCGATATCGTCGATCGTGCGTACGACGGCGACGCGAGCAAAAATCTGGATAAGTGCCTTGCAGATCGGGGAGAGGTCATTAGCCATGCTGCCTCCGAAGACGCGAATAGACGTGCGCGCGCAGGAACGGGCGAGCGAAGCAGAGCGCGCAGAATGCGGCGATGAGAACCACGATGAGCTTGCCGGCCGACACGCCGGCGAACAGCCAGAGGACCGCGTCGACGAAGCCGAGCGCAGCGCCGATCGGGCGTTGTTGCGAGGGGCCGGTGAGAAACCACGCTGCTCCGCACGTGGCAATGACGACGAGAAGGGCGAAGATCATGCGACCTCCTTCGCCCGAGCTGAGCGCGGTTTGCGTTTCGCTTTGGCGATCGTCCTTGTGGTCAGGCCAGCGGCTTCGCGCGCGCGATGATGTCGCGCAATCGCGGCCGCGCAGTCGCCTTCGTCTGGCGCCGAAATTGACGTGCCGACGATGGTGTTTCCGTCCATGATCATGTACAGGGTATGGACGCTGCCCTGCAGGGGGCGACGGGCGACAACGTATTTGCCGACCATGATCGGCGTTGTGGGCCGCGGCGCCATCGGGTCGTATTTGACGGTCGTGTGCAGGCCGATCGTGTCGCGGCGCCGAGGATCGACGTCGGGTGGCAAAGTTACTTTTGCGCGAGGCATGATTACTCCTCGTCGACGGTGGCGTCGATCATGGCGCTAAACAGATCATGTGCGCTGGCCTGCAGGGTTTTGACGACGGGCTCGAGCGCAGCTCGAGCGGCGTCCCCTGCGGCGTCCCCTGCGGCGTCCCATGCGGCGTCCCGTGCGGCGTCCCATGCGGCGTCCCATGCGGCGTCCCCTGCGGCGTCCCATGCGGCGTCCCATGCGGCGTCCCATGCGGCGTCCCATGCGGCGTCCCCTGCGGCGGCCCATGCGGCGGCCCATGCGGCG